>JBGMRM010000092.1:0-6459 GCA_048061415.1 Gammaproteobacteria bacterium
TTAGCCCGGCAATTAGCGGCCACGATATTTACCACGGTGAAGCAGACCCCAACGACGTCAACCGGGTATTGCTCCAGATCGAGCAAATTTGGCCCGGTATCAGCGCCAAGTATACCGGCAAGGCACTGGTTTCAAACTGGTGGGGGAATCCCTTTTCTAAAGGCGCTTTCGTTTCACCCGGACTCAATACCATGACCGTCTGGTGGGGGGCGCAGTGGGAAACCGAAGCCAATATTTACTTTGCCGGTGAAGCCTGCGATGAAGAATTCTGGTCGTATATGGAAGGGGCAATCAGATCCGGAGAACGTGTCGCGAAGGAGATAGCGCAAGGATAGATGACAGCCATAAAAAACAGGAACCGCATGTTGCGGTTCCTGTTTGCTTAACCTAGGTTGTGCACCTAAGTTTGAAGATTTAGTGGTCGTCTTCAATACGAGTGACAGTGACTATGGCTCCAGGATCATTCCAGTCTAAGTTTTGTGCGCTAAGATCGCCGTGCCCTTGAATTCCATTAGATATCGAAATAAACCCTTCACTACCGTCGGTTGCTCTTAAGTTTCCTGAATCATCTGCGCATGGTGGTCCAGGAATAAATGCACAATCTTCATTGTTTATTTCTGATCCAGCATCATAAACATGTGCATAATAAGTGGCGGATTTTTTAGGTAACCTGACATTGTTAAGCGCTACAAAAGCATCATTTGTTGTTGCAAGCATTGCTGTAAAGCTAAAGTTGGATTTTTTTGGTGCTGTAATCATAAAATTCGAAGTAGTACCGCCAGGTATAAATCCTCCTATCACGGTATCAAAAACGCCGTAACGCGCCTGTGTTTCTGCTAATATTACCGAGGGATCTCCAGTTTCCGCTTGCAGCACTAAGCCATCACTGGCTTGTTGGCCAACTTTAAATAAGTTGACGCTAGCAGCATGGGTAGCAATTAACGCCGGTGTGAAAACATGGTTGGCTGTGGCGTTGGTAATGCTTATTTCGTATTGCTGTAATTCATCTGCATTAGCGCTGATATTAAATAGCAGAACTAATGATAATATACCTAAAAACTTTTTCATGATTGCTCCTCATTGAACATTCTTAATAGGGAGCAGCTAGTATGAAATTATTAGTTCTCGTTACGGTCACGTACTTATCACATTTGTATCACATCGAAAAATATTTTCCCCGCGCTTATACAGTATTCACGAAGGATTACCGACAGGCATAGCAAAGGAAAAGGTCGTGCCGTGGTTGAGCTCGCTTTTTACCCTGATCACGCTACCGTGTAATTCGAGTATGCGTTTCACGATGGAAAGCCCAAGGCCGGCCCCGGGATTGTCGGCAATTTTATCACGCTGGTAAAACCGTTCGAATATGCGCGGCACCTCTTCGCCGGGTATGCCGCAACCGGTATCTGAGATTTTCACCACCACGTTCCCTGAATCGACATCCACCCGGATACCGATACGTCCGCCTTCGGGTGTATGGCGCAGCCCATTTTCGAGCAGATTCTCCAGCACACGCTGCATCATCGCGATATCACCGTAAATCAACGGCAAACGCTGTTGCAGGCTGGCATTCAGCTCAATCGATTTTTGCTGCGCGCGTAACTGGAAGTTCTGGGCCACGTCCTGCACCAGTTCCGCCATTGAAAACGGCTCGGCATAGACCACCGATTCGCAGGAATCGAGGCGCGCCAGCTCGAACAACTCTTCGACCAGATTACCCAGCCGCTGACTGTGCAACAGGGCTGTTTTCAGGTACTGGGTTTTTTCATCGCCAGATAATTCATCATTTTTTATTAACAGGGTTTCCAGGTAACCGCGCATGGTCGTCAGGGGCGTGCGTAGATCGTGCGACACATTAGCAACCATTTCACGCCGCATGCCATCCATGCGTTGGAGCTGATGAATTTGCTCGTCGATTTTAGCCGCCATCTGGTTGAACTGCTGGCCTAATTCGTCAATTTCATCCTTCTTTTTTCTGTCGTAGGGATATTCGATCGAATCTCCGGAATCAGCCGACCTGGCCGAATAACGGCGCATTACGTTTCCGAGAATTCGTAGGCGTTTAGTGAGCAGCGAAAACACGATCAAACCGCACAAAAGCGCAGCGACCAGCGCGACCAGTAACACCAGCAGGGCAGAATCCAGGATGTAGCTGTCCCGCAGTAAGGCCACTATGTCGTCGTATTTTTCGCCCCCCAGCACGATATACAGGTAACCCTGTAATCCATTTTCATCTTCGATTTTGGCCGCCGAAAATACCTTGCGGCCTTCGAGGTCACGAGGATCGTCGCCTTCCACCGGAAACCTGGCTGGGTAATCCAGGAATTGCCGTACCGGATCGAGATCCACCTCGGTGCGTTTGACCTTGCCCTCGGGTGCGGTATAGCCGAGCACCTTTCCCTGTGGGTCGAGCAAATAGAGCTCGATACTGGGGTTCACCACCATCAACTGCTGAAACAAGGCATCCGTCGCCGAACGGTCGATCACCTGGTTTCGGATCAGCGCCCGATCGGAAGAAATATTGAAAGCGAGCCTGCTATTGAGTTTCTGCGTGACTTCCTGCTGGTACATGTTGCTCGATTCCCTGATGAGCTGGTTCAGCATGAGGCCAACGAGGCTAAGCAATACAAACAGGGTCAATGCCAGCCGGCTATAGAGGGTTCGGAATTTCACGCCACACCCCGCTGCGAGTCTTCGCTGCAGAATTTGTAGCCCACACCCCAGACGGTAATGACATAACAGGGATTCGCCGGATCGGTTTCAATTTTCCCCCGCAGGCGGTTGATATGGGAATTAACCGTATGTTCGTACCCGTCGTGCCCATATCCCCAGACCTGATCCAGTAACTGGGTTCGGGTATAGACCCGACCGGGATGGCTGGCAAAATGCCATAGCAGGTCAAATTCTTTTGCGGTTAACTCGATATCTGTTCCACCGCGCGACACCTGCCGCCGGGTGGGATCGACAGATAGTTCGCCAAACGCCAGTACTTCGGCTTCTTCATCGACTGGTCGAGACCCATACTGATTCGATCGACGTATCAAAGCGTTCACCCTGGCTACGAGTTCAGGCACGCTAAACGGTTTACTGAGGTAATCGTCGGCGCCGACTTCCAGCCCCAGCACGCGATCCAGTTCCGCTGTTTTAGCGGTCAACATCAACACGGGAGTAAAAACCTTTTCGCTGCGCATTTGCCGGCAAACATCCAGCCCGTCTATCCTGGGTAACATTAAATCCAGTATCACCAGTTGATATTTACCGCTGAGCGCCTTCCTTAACCCGGTTTCACCGTCGACAGCATGATCCACGTGCATCTGCTTGCCGCGCAGGTTAATCATCACCAGGTTCGCGATATCGTGGTTATCTTCTATAACGAGTATGTTTTTTTGCACAGTGGCTATCCTGGTTATTTCGGCAATCTTCAAGTCCCGGTACCCTCATTTTAACCCGGCTCCTAGCCTAGCAGCCAGATATCACAAAAACGTCACGGACTAAGGCCTTAACGGTCATAGGCCGGAGTGGGCGCCCAAAGTCGTAGTTCCCGCCAATATGTGACTAATTTGGATGCCATACCAATGGATTCTACTATAATGTTCGTACCCGGTAGTGTAGCTGCCACCTCACATCAGACTTAACAGGGACAATTCCAATGAGAAACTTGATAATAGCAATCGCTGCCGCCAGTATTCTGGCTTTGTCCGGCTGCGAAACATTTGACGCCTACACCGGCGAAAAGAAGACTTCCAGTACCGCTAAAGGAGCGGGCATCGGCGCGAGTATCGGCGCGGTTCTGGCCTATGTAAAAAACAGGAACAAGAGTAGTAGCGAGCGCAAAGAGGCGATGCTAAAGGCAGCAGGTATCGGCGCTATTGCCGGCGGGGGCGTCGGCTATTACATGGACACACAGGAAGCGAAGCTTCGCAAACAACTGCGCAGTTCCGGGGTCAGCGTCGAGCGCGACGGCGATAATATAAATTTAATTATGCCGAGTAATATCACTTTCGCGTCGGGCGGTTATACCTTGAGCAACAGCTTTTACGAGGTAATGGATTCGGTTTTTCTGGTGGTTCAGGAATTTGAAAAAACCATCATCGTATCGGCCGGGCATACAGACTCGCAGGGATCGGACAGTTCTAACCAGTTACTGTCAGAGCGCCGCGCCAATGCGGTGGCGCAGTACCTGCTACAAAAAGGTGTTGTTGAAGCGCGGATTGAAACAATCGGCTTCGGTGAAAAACAACCCATAGCCGACAATGGCACTGCTGCCGGCAGAGCGCTCAACCGCCGCGTCGAAATTTCACTATTTCCAATCACCGAAGGTTAACAGCGCCAGTTAATTAAAATTACCGTCGGGGTCAGGCGGCCCCGACTAAAATGCGACCATCCCGGTTCGATGCCCACAGACGCCAGGGGTTTCCCCTGGGTCAGGCCTCAGCCATAGCCTGGTGGGAGTCTGGTACTGAATAAGCCCTGCTGAATGTAAATGCCCTCGGGGTGTGACCGTGAATGCGTAAGTACTCAAGCCTCTCTTTTGCTTCTTCGATCGTTGGAATATGACCCCTGGGAATCCACCAAATTACCGTGAAGGCCTCGCGTATTTTTTCAAACCATTCTTTGCGACGCCGCATGATTTCAATATGTGTAGATTTGTATACAAAGTTTTGTAACGCCTCGACATCTTTCCACACCGAAAGATTAACCAGCATGTTATCGCCAAATGGGCGCAGCGCAGTGGCATTGCCCTCCTCGGTCTGAAGTCTCCAGACGTATCCAGGGGACTGCTCCGCGAGCCCATTGATGCGGTCGAGATTATCGACAAAATCGATCATTTTCGGCGACTCGAGTGGAGCGACCATTTGAGCGATGTTTAGCTGAGCCAGTTCAAATTCTGCCATTAAAGATCTCCTGTTTAATATTCGTGTCCTGTCATACCACGCTCTACTGCCATTATCTCGAGTCGTGCTAATTAATTCGTTTTGCATCGGTCAGGCCAAGCACGTAATCTATGCTTTCCCGAAGGTATTCTTCAAGTTCCCCGGACGCTTTTTTAACACCCTCCGGAAACAGGACATAGTTTTTTTTAATAGGTGCTTTCGGGAAGTATTGCAAGGCGATTGCATTTTTATTGGTTAGCAGTTCTTCTCTGGTATGCTGCGGCAATTTTAATGCGAGGCCGACCGGGGTAAAGGTAATACAAATCCGGTTATTCGCGTACAATGCGGCGCCACTAAAAAAATGCTTACATTCGAGTTCGATATTGTCGTACCTTTTCCGGGTTGCCCGGTCGACGAGTGTAATTAACTGTCGTAAATATTTGTGAGCCATATGATGCAAAAAATTGGACGCTTCCATTCCGAGCTTAGCATAAAGCAGTGAAACGAAACTCGATACATGAGTAAATCAGGATTTCCCGCTACACAACCCGGTAGCAACCAGTTTTATCTGGGGGTCGCGACTTCGATCCCTATCACCCTGAGCGTATTTGCGGTCGGCATGGTTCTCGGTGTGCTTGCAGCCGAAACAGGCCTCACGTTCATGGAAACATTTTTATTCAGTGCACTGGTATTTGCGGGCTCGGCCCAGTTTATAGCACTGGAACTATGGGGTACGCCACTGGCTATCGGAACGATCGTTTTTACCACACTGATCGTCAACTTGCGCCACATGCTGATGGGCGCCGCGTTAACGCCAGCGATCAGTGTCTGGCCGAAACGATACAGCCTGATATCGCTACTATTCCTGGCCGACGAAATCTGGGCAGTCGCCCTGACGCGCGCCCTACGAGCTGAATTGCGCCCCTCGTTTTACTTTGGCCTCGCGCTTCCATTCTACCTGACCTGGATCGCGAGTACCCTCACCGGGCATGCGATTGGCCGCATCATCGGCGACCCGTCACAGTTTGGGGCGGATTTCGCCTTTACCGCGGTATTTCTCGCCTTATTGACAGGACTATGGAGTGGCCGAACTTCAATCCTGCCCTGGTTAACCGCGGCGATCACGGCGCTCCTGATCGATACCACCTGGCATGGCCCCTGGCCGATCCTGATCGGCGCCCTGTCGGGTACCCTGATCGGCGTTTTGCAATACGGCTTCGTGCAGCAGAAGAATCCCGGCGAGGAACAGCGTATCGCGCCAGACGAGGGATCGCCATGAGTGAAATGCTATCCGTCGATCCACTGGTGTTACTGGCAATAACCGGTATGTCACTGGTGACTATACTCACCCGCGTCAGTGGTTTTGTACTGGCGCGCAGATTCGCGATCGAGGGTCGCACCAAAGCCGCGCTCGAAGCGGTGCCCGGTTCGATTTTGATCGCGATCATCGCACCAACGGTATTCACCACGGGCCCGGCCGAAACGATCGCCTCGCTCATCACCCTGGTGCTCGCGAGCAGGCTACCCTTCATAGTGGCAGTATTCGGCGGCATAGGCAGCGTAGTCCTGCTGCGCGCTTTTCTTA
>JBGMRM010000093.1:0-6445 GCA_048061415.1 Gammaproteobacteria bacterium
AGTCTCGACGCGGATTGCCAGCTTCGTTCTACCGCCGCAACGCCGGATAGCTACTTCCATTCAGGCGAAGCCCCGGGCGCCGGCTTTCGACCGGGGTAAAATATTTATTTTGCGATAAAACCCGATTTCGACGATAATCCGATCACTTTTTTCTGGTCCCTTTTTCTGGCTAATTAATACTTGTGGAGATTATTCAGTGAGTTCCGAGCCCAATGAAACGTTTTCGCCGAAAAATCTGTCCATACTGGGCGGGTTATTACTGGTCGCCCTGATACTGGGCGAGGTAGTTTTCTCCCGAAATGCGATCGAAAGCAGGTCGGTAGCAGATAAAGGTCCAGGCACGGTGGAAGAGATCGCCATACGCCTGAAACCGGTGGTGACGCTCGACGATATCCTGGCCGGGGCCAGTGGTTCCACATCGGGTGATATGGCCGTAATGTCTCCAGCGAAACTCTACCAGGGCGCATGCCTCGCCTGTCATGCCTCGGGTGTCGCCGGTGCGCCAATAGTCGGCGATAATGCCGCGTGGCAGGGTCGTCTCGCCAACGGTATCGACTCGCTGCTCGAATCGGCAGTGAACGGCAAGGGTGCGATGCCACCAAAAGGTGGGTCGACCTATAGCAAAGAACAGCTCCGCAGCGTGATCGAATATATACTGGGCGAATCCGGCCTTTAACCCGGACGCCTGCGGCCGAATTCCAAAGCGAGCATCATCGGCGCGCTTTTTTTACCCCATAAACTGATGCCGTTCGTGTTGCCGACAGGCAATCGCCTCGGCGATATGCGTCTGCCCTATATTTTTTTCGCTGGCCATGTCGGCGATGGTGCGCGCGAGTTTTAGCAACTTGTGGTAACTGCGGGCGGTGAGCCTGAGCTTTTCGACAGACGCCATTAACAGGTCCTCGGAAACCTCATCGAGCCTGCAGTGCCGCTCTATCTGGTGGTTGCTCAGGCGGGCGTTGAGGCATTTCTGCCGCTCCATTTGGCAAGATCTTGCGCGCATCACCCGGGATCTGATCTGGTCACTGCGCTCCTGCGTCATTTCTCGATGACGGAGTAATTCCTGATGGTCGAGGCGGGGTAACTCGATCTGGATGTCGATGCGATCGAGCAATGGCGCCGACAATTTGTTGCGGTAGCGGGTTAACTGCTCGACGCTGCAGATACAGGCCTGGATCGATTCGCAACCCCCGGGGCAGGGGTTCATCGCGGCGATCAACTGGAATTCGGCCGGAAACTCGGCCTGCCGGGAAGCCCTGGATATGTGAATCTTGCCGGTTTCCAGGGGCTCGCGCAGCGCTTCGATCGACTTGCGGTCAAACTCGGTCAGTTCATCGAGGAACAAAACGCCGTTGTGCGCGAGTGAAATTTCCCCCGGCTTTGGAATGCTGCCGCCGCCGACCAGCGCGACCCCGGAAACGGTATGGTGTGGCGACTGAAAAGGCCGCTGTAACCAGTTGTCGGTATTGACCGGCTTATGGCCGATAGAGCGAATGCTCGCGCTGCTCATCGCCTCGGATTCCGACAGCGGCGGTAAAATTGTGTTAAGCCGTTGCGCAAGCATACTTTTCCCTGTGCCTGGCGGCCCCATCATGAGCATGTGATGGCCACCGCTCGCGGCAATTTCGAGCGCGCGTTTGGCCCGGTGCTGACCGTAAACCTCGGATAAATCGAGTTCGAATCTGAGCGGCGCCGCTATAGCAGGCGAGTCGAGTAATGGCAGGCCAGGGCCACCGTTGAGGCTTGAGCAGACATCTACCAACGAGCGGCTGGTGAAAATTGGGATATCGCCCACCAGCGTCGCTTCGGCCTGGTTACTCAGTGGGATTATGACCTGTTTATTTGCCTGCTTGCTTGCGATAAGCGCGGGCAAAATGCCATCCACCCCTCGACACTCACCGCTCAACGCCAGTTCGCCATAGCAGTCGTAATTACCCAGCGTCGAGGCATCGATTTGATCCGAGGCTGCGAGTATTCCGAGCGCAATCGAGAGGTCGTAACGCCCGCCCTGTTTGGGCAGGTTGGCAGGTGCGAGGTTGACCGTGATCCTTTGCATCGGAAATTGAAAGCCGGAATTGATGATCGCGGAACGTACCCGGTCGCGGGCTTCGCGTACCGCGGCTTCGGGGAGGCCAACCACGGTAAAAGCGGGTAAGCCATTCGATATATGAACTTCGACCCTGACTTCCGGGGCGTTAATACCGTCCTGCGCGCGGGTGGTGAGTTGCGTGAGTGACATGGATTCCTTTCCTCGTCGGGTTGGGGTTATCTGGATTCCAGATTCTGTTCCAGTTGTTGCAGTTTTTGTTCCAGTTCTTCGAGTTTAGCACGAGTGCGTTGCAACACACGAGTCTGAATGTCGAACTCTTCACGGCTCACCAGTTCCAGTGCCGATAATTGCTGCTGCAACAATGTCTTCAGGCGAGCGTCGAAATCGCCTTTTAGCTGCTGCAGGCCAGGGGGTAGTAACCGATTGATCCTGTCGGACAGACGATTGATCGATTGATTGTCCAGCATTACATTGCCTCAATTTAGTGCGCACCGGTGCCGAATTTGCACCAAATTAGTGCGAATACTGCCGATTTGTCGTCCCAGTGTAGCTATTTTTTACCTGCCTGCCTAGCTCAAGAGATAAGCCATTGAAATAAAAGGGCTAATTCGATTGTGGCATCCTTCCTGCTAACGATGGTTCATCACAATGCAGGAGTAAGATACGATGAAAATGGTTACAGCCATCATTAAACCCTTCAAGCTCGACGATGTGCGCGAAGCCTTGTCCGAGATTGGTGTACAGGGTATCACGGTGTCCGAAGTCAAAGGCTTCGGACGACAAAAAGGCCATACGGAGCTCTATCGCGGGGCCGAATACGTGGTCGATTTTTTACCCAAGGTCAAGCTCGATCTCGCAGTAGACGAGTCGCTGCTGGATCAGGTGATCGAAGCCATCAGTTCAAGCGCCGTCACCGGAAAAATCGGGGATGGAAAAATTTTTGTTACTGCTTTGGAGCAGACGATCCGGATCCGTACCGGTGAAACTGGCTCAAGCGCACTTTAGGAGGACCTACCGTGGAAAATCAAATATTTCAATTACAGTATGCATTAGATACTTTTTACTTTCTGGTTAGCGGTGCACTGGTGATGTGGATGGCAGCGGGCTTTTCGATGCTCGAAGCCGGAATGGTGCGCTCGAAAAACACCGCAGAAATACTCACCAAAAATGTCCTGCTCTATGCTGTGGCTTCTATTATGTACATGGTTTACGGCTATCAGATTATGTACGACGGTGGCGCTTTCCTCGCGGGAATCGCGGGTGGCGAGTCACTGGTGGCCGATGCGCTCGCAGCATCTGCGGAAAATGGTTTCGAAGGCGGTGCAGTCTACTCCTCGGCATCGGACTTTTTCTTCCAGGTGGTTTTCGTCGCGACTGCGATGTCGATCGTATCGGGCGCGGTGGCCGAGCGCATGAAGCTCTGGTCATTCCTGCTATTTGCGGTGGTCATGACTGGTGTGATCTACCCGGTGGAGGGTGGATGGACCTGGGGCGGGAAAAGCGTTTTTGGTTTGTACAACTTAGCCGACGACTTTGGTTTCTCCGATTTCGCCGGTTCGGGCGTCGTGCATCTGGCGGGCGCTGCCGCGGCGCTCGCCGGAGTTTTGCTACTCGGCGCGCGCAAGGGCAAGTATGGTAAACAGGGTCAGATCAATGCGATCCCCGGCGCCAATTTGCCACTCGCGACACTCGGAACCTTTATTCTGTGGATGGGCTGGTTCGGGTTCAATGGCGGTTCGGTGCTGAAGCTGGGCGACATCGTTAGCGCAAATTCGGTGGCGATGGTATTTGTCAACACCAATACGGCCGCAGCAGGTGGGGTGGTCGCGGCGATGATTATGGCGCGCATCCTGTTCGGCAAGGCCGACCTGACCATGGCGCTGAACGGCGCACTGGCGGGGCTGGTGGCGATTACCGCGGAGCCCTCGACCCCCTCTGTACTGGCGGCGACCGGTATCGGTGCGGTCGGTGGCCTGATCGTGGTCTTTGCCATCCTGCTGTTCGACAGGCTAAAGATCGACGATCCGGTCGGCGCCATATCGGTGCACGGCGCGGTTGGCTTATGGGGCCTGATGGCGGTACCTCTGACCAATGATAGTACCAGATTTGTCGGTCAACTGGTCGGCGCCCTGACCATATTTGTCTGGGTATTTTTTGCAAGCCTGCTGGTATGGTATGTGATCAAACTCATTATGGGTATTCGGGTCACCGAAGAAGAAGAATATGCCGGTGTCGATATCTCCGAGTGTGGTTTGGAGGCTTATCCGGAGTTCACCAGCAGCCAATAGCCTGCCTGCTCGTTTTCACTGGCGAGGCGATTTGTTATGATAAGGGAGGTCCAGGTTGGGCCTCCTTTTTAATTCTGGGTATTAATCATGTTGTGCCATATCTATCGCAGCGACCGAAAACCCGATACCTATCTGTACCTGAGCTGCAAGGATGAATTTTCTGCGGTTCCGGATGATTTGATTCGAGTATTCGGCGCGCCCGAGTTCAGCTTTAGTTTCGATTTAACAGCGGATAAAAAACTGGCCAAAGAAGAGGCAATGGTGGTGTTAGCCAACCTCAGGGCGCAAGGCTATCATCTGCAATTACAGGACGAACTGCTGGTCGAGCAAATGCTGGCAGCGAAGGGTGTCAATTGAACGTGGCATCTCATTGTCCCATG
Organism: Gammaproteobacteria bacterium; assembly: GCA_048061415.1. Classification (GTDB taxonomy): domain Bacteria; phylum Pseudomonadota; class Gammaproteobacteria. The sequence goes on from JBGMRM010000093.1 coordinate 4,719, forward strand.
CACTCCATGTGCTTAGGTCCCTGGCAATCGAGTTCGCGTTGGGTCCAGAGGCTCTTGATATAGGCAACCACATCCTGCGCATCCTGTTTTGTCAGACCCCGATTTTTCCAGGCTACCATGCGCTTTGTCCGCGGCGAACCCGTTAAAATAGTTTGCGCCAGCGCCTCGTCGATGTGGTGCCAGGTGTGTTCAGAGTCGTTCAATGCCGGCGCACGGAAATAGTTTTTATCGGTCAGTGCCTGCATGTTGTAAGTTTCGCCTACGCCGTCCTTTCCATGGCAGGCCTGGCAATTTTCCCTGAAAAGAGCTAGCCCTCGCTCCTGGGCTTTAGTCACAGCCCGGTAGGGGCCTTTGATACTGTTCCACTCCTCGCCCGAATTTTCGGATACGATGAGCTTACCGAACTGGTTAAGTGCAACCAGCTTATTCGGGTTTTCAGCTTCGGCCGTCAATTGCAGTAAAATCTGTGAACCGAACCGGTTGTTAACCGCTTGCCACTGGTTGCTGTCGTCATCGAGTCGAACCAGGCCCTGCCCAAAAATAAAGGCATACAGGATACCCGTAGCGGACTCTGTCACCATAGTAGCAGGTAGTCGATAACCCCCGGCGATTGTCCAGCTCAGCCCATTGTCATCGCTGGAATAGAGGCCTCCACCGGTGGCCGCGAAAAGCTGTTTTACCGGGCCATTGTGTACCGCGATAGCGTTAATTTTCGGCAGCTCGTCGATCGACTCGGCATAGGTAATTGCCGGAACTAAAAGCAGGGTTAATAGCAGGATGATCAAATTTTGTTTCATATTTATCTCCAATAAAATATTACTGGATACTGGAATTTTCCTGTATCTCTCTTACATATCGAATGATGTGTCCGGCTTCCTCGGGTGAAAGTTTTTCTATGGGCTTCATACCGCCATATTTCCAGTGATGGGCACGTACGCCATTTTTTACAGCGAGGTGAAAGGCAAGGTCGGCATGTCGGCGGGCTTTGTACATATTACTCACCAGGGGTGGCCCCTGATCGGTCCCCAGGCCACTGGCGCCATGGCAGGACTGGCAGTTTTGATTATATAGTGCCTTGCCCACGATACTGTCTCCGACAAACCCCGGGGGAGGTAAATGCAGGGGATTGGTATTCGCTGTACTTGGTCCGCCATCGCAGGCTGAAAGCAGAAAAAGAAACGCGAATGGCGCCTTTTTTATCATCACCGGTCTTTCTGGTCTTTATTTCGGTTTTTCCAGAGACCTTTGAACAGGAAGGGAATCACGGTAATAAATCCGATTGCCAGTACGAAAAGGCTAAGGCTTTGAAAATTGGCGCCTACCATTTTTCCGCCATAATGGGCCAGTAGAAAGCTGATCGGGAGCAGCCCCAGCAATGTTGCCAGCGCGAAACGCCATAGGCTAATCGGTGTCAGGCCGGCGCCGTAGCTGATCAGGTCGAAGGACAGAAAAGGCACGAGGCGGGAAACAAAAACGATAGCCATTAGGGAATTCTGGGTGGTAAACCGGCTTAAAGACGCATTCTCGCCGATATATTTCTGCATAAATTGGTAACCCGCCACCCGGGCGATCATGAAAGCGATCACTGCGCCAATTTCCGCACCGGCGACAATATAAACAGTACCCAGCGTATGGCCGTAAACCGCACCCGAAGCGATCGCGATGGGTGCGCTCGGCAGGGGATTAAATACGATCGCCAGCGTCATCAGCCCAATCACCAGCAATGG
>JBGMRM010000094.1:0-6408 GCA_048061415.1 Gammaproteobacteria bacterium
GCAGCATTAAGACGAAGGTGAAGGTCGCGGCGACAATCGCATTTTGAACGCTTTCCGTCCCGGTGATCGCCGCTACCCGCGGCGCGACGCCGCGTTCGATTTCCCGCCGGACTACTTCCACCACTACGATTGAATCGTCGAGTAATTTGCCGACTACAAACACCAGTCCCAGCATGATGCCGAAGTCTTTCTGGAATCCAAGCATATGGATCACGAAGAAACCGAATGCGACCGTGGAGGGTAGAATAGCAGCGGCGATGAGTGTACCCCCGAGTTCGCCGAGAAACAGCAGCATGACCAGTCCCGCCAAAGCGACCGCGAGAAAGAATTCAAACAATGCATTGGAATCGTTGAGATCCATATAAAACGTCTTGTCAAACACGATCTCGAAGCCGAGCCCCGGGTATTCGCGCTCAAGCAGTGATGCCAGTTCCTTGGCCTTGTCCGCTACTTTCCGATAGTCCTGCAACGCTTCCGCCTGGACGCCAAGCCAGATCGCGGGTTCGCCGTTATAGTAAAAGTCGCCATACATCTCGGCGATGGTATCCTTCACCTCGGCAACGTCCGCCAGGTAAATCACGCGGCCATCGAGATTTTTCACCGGGAGTTTCGGAAGATCCCTGTTGATCGACTGTTCACGGAACTCGTTAGGAATACGCACATCGATTTGGGTATCTCCCTGTATTAAAGGACCTCCCCCTCGGTCAAAATTGGCGGCGTCTAACGCCTCGCGAATATCCAGAATAGACATGTTGTATGCCGCTAGCTTGTCACGATCGGCGACCACCTGTATCTGGCGCTGGGGCCCGCCAAAGGTCCAGGCAGCCTGAACGCCAGGAATTTTCTGGAACTGGGTCAGAATTACGTTATTTAACTGTTCCTTCAGGCGTGAGCGGTCGAAGCCCGGCCGACGTACTGCGAACTGAACCAGCGGAGCGTTTTGCCTGTCGACGAGAATGACGCGCGGGACGGTCGTGTTTGCGCCGGCGCGTGGCAGTTCGTTCTGCATGACATCGAGAAGATTCTTCACCTCAGCCCGCTTGGCATCGAGGTCTACGTCATACCGGAAGTAAACGACGATCTTTGAGTAACCATCCTGGGAGACGCCGAGGGTATACTGAATGCCGCCAGCGATCTGAATTCGTTTGGCCAGCGGCCGTGTGATATAGCGTTCCATATCCTCCGCCGACATCCCGGGAAACTGGGTCACGATACCGATATTCGGTGTTGGAATTTTGGGCACCATGCGCTGCGGAATAGTAAGAAACGAGTAAACGCCAAGTCCGACCATAAGCAGGGACAGGACGATCGTGAGATGGGGAAGCTGCAACGCTAAGCGCGGCAGGCTCCAGCGCTTTACTCTGGTTTCCTGCTGGGCAGAGTGGGCCATATCAATACATGCTCCCTTCACGCTTGAGCACCGTGACCACTTCTCCCGAAGTCAGGCTGCGGTTGCCTGACGTGACAACGTAGGCGTTTTCCTCAAGGCCTTCGATGATCTGAACCTCGCTGCCATTGCGCAACCCCACCCTGACTTCTCGCATCTCTACCTCCCCCTGGTCAGCGAATGCGGGTGCAAGGAAAATTACTGTTTTGCCCCCCGGCATGGGCGTCAGCGCCCGCTCGGGTACGACCCATGTATCCTCGACACTAGCCGTGATCAGATGACCGATCACGTAGGTGTTTGATTTCACGATCAAGTCCTTGTTCGGCAGCAGCATTTCGACGGTTCCAAGGCGGGAGCGATCGTTAAGCCGCGGAAAAATCGCGCTGACTTGAGCAGTGATTGCCGGATTTTTATAACCCTCGACTACAAGCTCGCTCCACTCCGAATCTATTAGTCGGGACTCGGGTATCTGTGGAAACTCCAATACTACCTCACTGCCAACAGCGAGCATTGTCAGATCCTGCTCTGCAATCTCGAATCGTACCCTGACCCGGCTCAATCTGTCATAGGCGATAATGGGTTCGCCTTTCTTGACATACTGCCCAGGATCGGCAAACCGTTCACTTACCCAACCATCGGATTGGGCGGTGATCGTTGCGTACTCGATCTCGGTTGTTAGAAGATTCACTCTGGCGGCAGCCACCCTCTCCTTGCTTCGGGATAAATCCAGCGCGGAATCAGGAATAGCGCCGTCGCGCGCCAGTTCTTCATCTCGCTCGAGTTCCGCACGTTGATACTCTAACTCTGCCAGGGACTGTTGGAGACGCGGATTGAGCTCAGTGGTTTCAAGCTGCGCAATGACCCGGTTGGCCTCAATTCGATCACCAGGATAGACGTTGACACCCTCCAGAAACCCATTGGAGCGTGCATTCACGACGACACGTTCGTAAGGGTAGACAGTGCCGGTATAGGTGACCATTTTTGTAAAGGTTTTCTGGGTAACGAAGGTTACATTTACTGGTTGTGGACCCAGTACTGGTGGGGTAAACAGTTGCTCCGAGGTCAAAGATGGCTGTACCCAGTCAGTAAACCATAGCGTACCCCAGGCCAGAAGTCCGATGCCCACCACGTTTACAATGGTGCGGCGCGCAAACCGGCTTCCGCGCCGTATCTGCCAAACCGCCACCGCGATCAGGATAAGCGCCAGGCCCGCTACCACCCACGGGTTATTGCTCATCCATTTGAGTAGTAATTTGAACCAGGTAAATATTGTATCCACGGTTTAAAGTTACTCGCTTATGCCTGCGTAAAACGGTTGCTCTATTTGACCCGTTGCAAGCCGCAGTTCGGCCAACGCGAGCTGGCTATCTGACTGTGCAGCCGCATACTCTGTTTTGGCTCGAAGCACTGATTCTTCGGCTAAAAGCAGGTCGTTTCCGGTACTCCGGCCTTGCTCGAATTTCCGGCGTTCGATACGAAGTGCCTCTTGCGCCAGCTCGACCGCGAGCAATCCGGTATTGAGCCTGGCCTTTGTAGAGTCGAGTTCGATCATGGCCAGGTCGACTTCCGCCATCGCGCTACGTGCGGCATCCGCGAGGCGTGCCTTTAGCTCTTCCAGTCGAATTAGCGATTCACGCTGTTTTGCCTGTAAGGCGTTACCGCTATAGAGGGGAAAGCGCAGATCGATGGAGATCTTCACGTCGCCCTGGGTTTCTCCGCTATCCCCGGTATAGCCACCTACGAAAACCGAGCTATTCAGCTGCGGACGAAATCGCGAGCCAGCGATTTCGACACGATGATTCTGGGCCTCGATTTCGGCTCGTAACGCAATTAGATCCTGACGTTCAGCGAGCGCGGTATTACGTGCCTCCTCGTAACTCATGGATGTCTCCGCCATTTTCAATTCGCCAACGATATTGATTGGCGTTCCAGGCGGTAGTGCGAGCAATGCTGTCAGGGTCGCAAGGCTTCGACCCACCGCATTGCGGACGACGGTCGAGCGTGTTTGGGCGGCAGAGACGCGTGCATCTAACTTCAGCAAATCGAGCTGAGAAGTACGGCCCACTGCTAATTTCTGGGCTACGATCCGGCGCGATTCCGTCACTGACCGAAGCAGGGCGCCATTGGCTTCGAGTACTGATTGCAGCTGTAAATAAGCGAAGTAAGCACTGGTGACATTAAATATTAGCTCCTGCCGGGTGAGCTTAATTCGAGCCAGGGAGGCCTCTACGCCCGATTCGGCCAGATTGATTTCCTGCCTGATCCTCCCACCGGTATAGAGAGGAAATGTCATTTGTAATCCGTATTTCAGAATAGCGTCTTCAAATGGGTTGCTTGCCGGTCTAAATCCATGCCGTTCAATCAACAGTCGTTCGTTTGACGGGTAGGCATTCAGTAAGGCCACGGCATCCAGACGGGGTCGGCGCTGGCTCTGAGCGAAAGATACAGATTGTTCCGATACGTTTTTTGCCAAACGCGTTGCCTCGAGCTGCTTATTATTTTCTAGCGCGTAGGCGATCAGGCGGTCTAAAGTCCATTCACCGGTAGCGTCGCCCTGATTTTGAGCAGCCGCAGAAGTAGTGGCGATGATAAGCCCACAACTCACAATCCGAAACACGAATCCGGTCATTCGTCTCACCCAACACTGCGTCGTTGCACCGGGTAATGTTGTCAGAGAAATCAACGAGATATTCACTGTCTTCTCACTTCAGTACCTTTAAGATTGGACGTTCGTGAGAATATAATTCCTGTAGCTACTACAGAAGCAACACCAATTTCTCGAATCGATGGGCTTTTCCAGTCGGCCTATTTTGTGGGTTACCCGATATTATTGTATGTTTGTCTATCGATTTTCGGATGGAAATGGCCTCGAACCCGATGCGATTAAATTTAATCTACTTCAACTATTAATCGCTTCCATCGGATCCCGGTAGTCATAATTCAGGTTCTCTGCGACTTCCCGGTAGGTAATTTCACCCCGGTGTACGTTCAGGCCATTGAGCAGGTGGGGGTTATCGGTCAGGGCCTGTTTATAACCCTTGTCAGCGAGTTCGAGCACAAAGGGCAAGGTGACATTGTTTAGTGCGTAAGTCGAGGTCCGAGGCACAGCGCCGGGCATGTTGGCGACGCAATAATGTACGACATCGTCACCCACGTAGGTTGGATCGGCATGGGTGGTGGGGCGGGAAGTCTCGAAGCACCCGCCCTGATCGATCGCGACGTCGACCACTACCGAACCTGGTTCCATACTCCTGATCATGTCGGCGGTGACCAGTTTCGGCGCTTTCGCGCCAGGTATCAACACACCGCCGATGACAAGATCTGCTTCGAGGACATGTTTTTCTATCACCGTACGGGTAGAGTAAACGGTGTTTAATGGCTTACCGAACTGACGCCACAGCGCTTTGAGGGCTTCGGCCGAGCGGTCGACGACGGTGACATCGGCCCCCATGCCTATGGCGATATGTGCTGCATGCGTTCCGACCACACCCCCGCCAATGATCAACACCCTGGCGGGGTCGACGCCCGGCACACCACCTAAGAGCATACCCTTGCCGCCGTGAACCCGCTCCAGGCAGTTTGCGCCGGCCTGTACCGATAGTCTGCCGGCTACTTCTGACATGGGTGCGAGCAATGGCAGGCCCCCATAGGGCGACGTGACGGTTTCATAGGCGATACAAACCGAACCGCTTTCTACCAGGTCTCTGGTCTGCTCCGGATCGGGCGCGAGGTGTAAATAGGTAAACAGGATTTGTTCGGGCCTGAGCATAGCGCGTTCCGGCGCCAGTGGTTCCTTGACTTTAACGATCATTTCGGCGGTTTCGAAGATGCTGGCTGCATCGCCGAGGACGGTAGCACCGCAGGATTCGTAATCGGCATCGGAGGCGCCTATTCCTGTACCAGCTGAGGACTCGATAATTACCTGGTGCCCATGCAACACGAGTTCCTGCACGCTCGGCGGCGTCAGCCCGACACGGTATTCATGATTCTTAATTTCTTTGGGAACACCGATCAACATAATTAATCTCCAGTGGGTGGGGTAAGATGCCTGCCCCGGTATTGGATAGAAACAGGGTTAGGCATTGAAACATAAGGCGAAGCGGGGTTTTCTGGAAGGAGGAGGTATGCTGATATTTTTCGATGCGGCTAACTGTAAAGCACGAAACCAAGCGCTATAGAAGCCGCAATACCGAGGCCTATAATAATCCAGTCTGCTACCGAATAAGTTTTCGATTTTATGGGTTTAACACTACCCTGCGATATCTGAGAAAAATTGTCCAGGTCCGCCATATCTACACGGCCTTTATGCTGTAATTTTCTTAACAATTGTGCCCTGATGATCACGTATTGTTTACGGGAGATCAAATCATTAGCGTGGTCTTTGGCTAACAGGCGAAAGGGCGAATCTGGGGGGGGCATTAATTTTGAGACTGCGCGTTGATTTGCTTGCTTAAGCTTTGTAAACGCATATCTTCAGGAAATAGTTTGATTCCGGTAGCGATATAGTTGAACGCTTTTTTGTAATTGCCTCTGGATATACTCTTTTCAGCTTCAGAAAGGTATAGATCGGCCAGTTTTTGATCCCGTAACAGGGAATGCTCCGGGTCGACCCTTTTGATGAGCGGCAGTATCGTGGTCAAGTCTTCGCCACTGGATGTTTTGAGAAGCTTTCGCTGCCTTACATAACGCTTGTAAAGCGATATTAAGCGTTTCATCAATTGGTCTTTTTGCTCCTTGACCTGATCGTCGATACTCGATAATGCGACTGAATCCGGGTAATGTGCCTTGGCCCGCCCGATTAAATTGACCGCCTGAGGGTAGTCATACAGTCCTTGCTTAGGTCTGAATACGGCCCGAATCCGATCACGATAAAAAGTGATTACTTCGCGGCGCAGTCCAACCGATAATATTTTCCGTTGCTCTGGCTCTAGCTGTTCCAGCCCCCAGATGGTTTCGATCATTAAGGCTTTGTCACCTTGTTTGATCAATTCAATTTTTTCGTAGAGTGCCTGTTCATCGCG
>JBGMRM010000095.1:0-233 GCA_048061415.1 Gammaproteobacteria bacterium
ACGATCTCGAACGCCCGACGAATCCAACATTCACCCAGTACGCCCACGGGCACTATGGCTGTTGATTTACATAATAAATATACCGGTAATATATATATATCGGAGTATTATTCTTCCCATACTTGAGCATTGGAATAATCGTGTCCAATGTGATCAGGTTAAAATCAACCGTTTTGGAGGATAATTATAATGACTAAGAACAAAACAATTCACAGTACTCAAATTCCCACGAA
>JBGMRM010000095.1:243-6347 GCA_048061415.1 Gammaproteobacteria bacterium
ACGAAGGGAATTTCGGGTAGGACCGTCCTCAAGGGAGCCGCCGTTGTTGGCGGTGTCGCGGCGCTACCGTTTAGTATCAGCCGCTCCCTGGCTTCATCGGGTGAAGTCAATGTGTTTGCCTGGGGCGATTACATCCAGCCTAACATCATTAAGGCCTTTGAAAAGAAAACCGGCATCAAGGTCAATCTTTCGACCTACGGCTCGAACGAAGAAGTCCAGAGCAAACTTCGCGCTGCTGGCGGTAAGGGCTTTGATCTGATCTTCCCGTCTGTCGATACCCGTCCTGAATTTGATGATGGTGATCTGCTTCAGGTCATCGATGAAAGTCGCCTCAAGGTTGACCAGATTGACTCTTCTATCTGGCGAAGCTCCCTTAAGCTTGGTGCTGCCCGACGCGGCAAGCGCTACTTAATACCATTTGACTGGGGTACCGAAGGTATCACCTATGACAGCTCTGTGCACAAGTTCAAGGCAGGCGAATTATCTTATGGTGATATGTGGGTTGACGGTCTGGACGGCAAGGTCGCCGTGCGGCAGAAATCCGTAGTCATTACCCTGGCGATTTATCTCGATAGTATCGGTAAGATTTCGTCGAACCGCGGTATGGATTTATACAAGTCTGAAGCCGATATGCGCCGTGTCCTGGATGGTGTGCTGAAATTCCTGAAACCGTACAAGAAAAACATCGGCTCGTTCTGGAACAACGCAGTAGAGGCTACTTCGGCCTTTACCGACGCTGGCGCCACCATTGGTCAGACATGGGATACCACCGGTATTAAACTGCATACTGATGTCGACAAGAAATGGATCTACACGGCACCCAAGGAAGGTGCTCTGGGATGGATGGACACGATGGCTATCCCGTCTGGCGCTACGAATATCGAAGAGACCTATGAGTTCATCAACTTCCTGATGACGCCGAAAATTGGCGCCATGTTTGCCAATAATACCGGTTACAACACTGCGGCTGTAGGTTCGGCAGGCTATCTTTCCGAAGCCAACAAGGCGGCATTTAAAATCGCTTACCCTGAAGGTGCAATTGCAAATCTATGGTGGTGGCCTATGAACACACCCTGGTTCAATGGCGTTCGTCAGGAGTACGTGGAAAAGGTAACGGCTCTCTAAGCAAATAAAGCAGGTGCGGAGCCGTTTCCTTACTATGGAGATGGCTCCGTCATTTTCTCGCATTGCGCGAGGAAGCTATAGATTTGTGTCTCTTAAATGGGGTTATTGACTCATGCGCGGAATGGATATAGAACTCAAAAACGTGTCGATGAAATTTGGTGATTTCACGGCCGTCCATCCAACCGACCTGAAAGTTAAGGCGGGTGAGTTTTTCTCAATTTTAGGACCTTCAGGCTGTGGCAAAACCACTATCCTGCGAATGGTTTCCGGTTTCCTGCAGCCCACCACGGGAGGCATCAAGATAGGCGGCGAAGAGATGACCGGGGTCGGGCCGCACAAGAGACCGACAGCGCTGATTTTCCAAAGCCTTGCTCTTTTCCCGCTGATGACGGTTTGGGAAAATGTCGCCTTCGGCCTTGAAATGCGCGGCTGGGAAAAGACCAGGCGTCGAGAAAAGTCCTTTGAACTGCTTGATCTGGTTGCTCTTGGAGATCAGGGCGACAAAATGCCCGACGAATTGTCGGGTGGTCAGCGCCAGCGTGTTGCCGTTGCAAGGGCTCTGGCCGTTGAGCCAGCCGTACTGCTGCTCGATGAACCACTTTCAGCCCTGGATTTGAAGTTGCGGCAACATATGCGCTCGGAACTTCGTGATATACAGCGCAAAACCGGTGTTACCTTTATTTATATTACCCACGACCAGGGCGAAGCGCTGACCATGTCAGATCGGATAGCCGTCATGAGGGCTGGGGTTATTGAACAAGTGGATACAACGGACAGGGTTTACGATGCTCCGGCGACGGCTTTTGCGGCAACTTTTGTCGGTGCAAACAATGTATTTCGTGGCAAGGTGACTTCCCTGGATGCCGGCATGGCCGTGGTTGAAACCAAATTCGGCGCGCTGCGAGCTAAGAACCCACAAAAACAGGCCGTTGGAAACAAGGTCGTTTTATTTGTTCGTCCTGAAAAGATGCAGGTGCTGAGCGCTGTCGACGGCGAAGAGAACGCAATTGCCGTGGAATTCGAACGACGCGATCTGGAAGGTCCGTTTGTTAATTTATTCTTCCGCCGTGAAGACGAAGTTTTCTCGGCTCATCTAGTCAATGCCGGGAACGTGGCTCACGACCCATCCGCACAGAAGGGTCTTTGTTTCGCCCCGGAAGACGGCATGATCCTGCCTGTGGGGGATGTTGCCGATGAGTAGGCTGCTTCGCTCATTCGGCCCGCATCTGACATCGCTGATCCTGCTGCTTTCGGGTATCTGGGTCATCGGCATGATTATCGGGCCACAATTGATCATGGTCGAGCAGTCTTTCTGGTACACCGACCGGGGTGGTGATGCCGTCGTAATTTCCGTGCAAATCGACACTAACTATAACGATATTGATGTGCTTTCGCTCGACAAAATGGACGCTGAAGCCCTCCCTCCGTCACCGGAGCGCGACGCGAAAATTGCCGAATTTGATGCAGTGATCGCCAACAAGCGGGCCATAATCGCGGAGCTGGAAACGCGTGAGGTTACGCCGAAAAAAGTTTACTCTCTGCGAAACTATACCATTATGGGTGGTAGCCATTTAGCCATATTTATAAAAACCATTCTGGCTTCCGTTGCAGTTACCCTGATCGCGTTAATCGTCTGTTATCCGATGGCCTATACCGTCGCCAAGCTGGCAACGCCAAACAAGGCGGCAATAATTATGCTTGGGTTGATCATTCCCTATGCCATCAACGAACTGTTGCGTGTTTTCGCATGGCTGATGATCCTGAACTATAACGGCGTGGCAAATTTTTTGCTGGGTCTGATCGGGGTTGAGCCTATAGCGTTTCTGGAAAGTGGCTCAGGTGTCTTTATTGCCATGGTTTACGCTTATATTCTTTTCATGGTGTTTCCTATTTACAATACGGTTGAAACGCTCGATACCGCCCAAATCGAGGCAGCCCGTGATTTGGGCGCGCCGACCTGGCAAATACATCGCAAGATTGTCCTGCCACATGCCAAGCCTGGTATCGCCGTTGGCTGCATCATGGTCTTCATGCTGTCGGCCGGGTCTTATGCGGTTCCTTACATTATGACCCGCGGCACGGCCGAACCCTGGTTCACCCAGTTGATCTACAATAAATTCTTTGAATCGCTCAACTGGAACACCGGCTCGGCATATGCCTTCACGCTGTTGGTCGCCTGTGTGGTTTTTGTTTTCATGATGATGCGATTGTTCAAGGTCAGCATTAAGGATATCGCGAAATGAGCAAAGTATCACAGGCAGCTTTCGGGCAGGGCAGCCGGATAATTCTGAATGTATACATGACTATTTTTTTCGCCTATATGTTTTTGCCATTGATTTTGATGGTCGCAGCCGGGTTTAACGATTACGACACACCATCCGTAACCGTGTGGCGTGGCTTTACGCTGAAGTGGTTCGGTGTGTTGGCTCGAGATGGCCGTATGTGGAGCGGATTGATCAATTCGTTTATTATCGCTACTGCGGTTATCGCTGTGTCGTTGCCGCTTGGCCTGGCCGGAGCGTTTTTGGTTGCACGGCTGGATTCACGATATAACACTTTGATCTACGGTATCATGGTGTCGCCGCTGCTGACGCCGGGGATCATTCTGGGCATTTCTACATTGATTTTCTGGCGGGAGGCCGGTGTTTCGGGGGGTTTGTTTACCGCCGCGATTGCCCAGGCATCGTATATATCGTCCTATACCATGCTGATGTTTATGGCCCGGCTGGAACGTCAGGATATCACCCTCGAAGAAGCAGCCCAGGATTTAGGTGCAAGCCATATCCAGGTGTTCAAACGTATTACCATGCCGTTCCTCAGGCCGACGATCCTGACTGCCAGCGTGATAGCCTTCCTTCAATCTTTTGAGAACTACAACACAACGATTTTTTCCATCGGCGGTTCTCATACCCTGGTGACGGAAATCGGTTCGCGAATGCGCTTTGGTCTCACCCCGGCGGTGAATGTCATCGGAATTATTTTTGTGGTGATAACGATCGTTTGTGCCGCGCTGTATGTGACCTTCCGTGCACGGGAGAAGGCTCGGACGCTGGCCTCTTAAGGATAATTGTGCATATCCCTCGAAATCTGATCGGAAGGCAATGGATTTGGGGCACGCAGAAAATTGACGCCGTGATGTCCGCACCTTTAATCGGGCCGCGCGATTGCCGGGATTCTAAAACACGATTACGTTTCGCAGCGCCTCGCCCTGTCGGGTCGATTCAATCGCATCGTTGATCTGCTCCAGCGGGTAGCGGTTGGTGATGAGTTCGTCCAGTTTCAAACGCCCCTGTTGATAGAGCTCTACCAGTTTTGGCATATCGACCTGCAGGCGCGTCGAGCCCATCTTGCTGCCGATTATTTGCTTCGCATTATCGGCGATACTGACGCCCTCGAAGGCGGCTTTGGCGCCCGAGGGCGGCATGCCGACAATGCATACTGTACCGCCATTGCGGGTATAGCCAACCGATTGCTCGATCGCGCTGGTGCTACCGACGGCGACGAACACATAATCCGCACCGCGGCCCACGGTTAGCGCCTTGACGGCCGAACGGGCGTTTTCTTCGTCCGGATTGATCGTATGGATCGCTCCAAACGCCGTTGCCGCCGCAAGTTTGCTGCTGGATAAATCGATAGCCACGATGGTGCGGGCCCCTGCCAGCCTTGCGCCCTGAACGCTGTTGAGTCCGACCCCGCCTGTGCCGATGACCACCACACTGCTGCCCGGCGCCACTTTGGCCGTATTGACGACCGCACCGAGCCCGGTGATCACACCGCAGGCAAGCAACGAGGCACTATCGAGTGGAACCGAATCCGGAATGGCCACAACCTGTGAGGCATCGACCACGGCATATTCGGCGAAGGCGCCGGTGCGCAAGCCGTGTGCTATGTCCTCGCCATCCTCGCTATGCAGTGGGCTGTTGGCGTCGAGCGGGAACTGTGTTTCGCAGATGTGCTGATCGCCCTGTGCGCAATAAAAACAGTGGCCGCAAGAGCGGATCAGCGTAACCACGACATGATCGCCCGGTTTTACCGATGTCACCCCGGGGCCAGTTTCATCGACCACCCCCGCCGCCTCGTGTCCATACACCGCTGGGACCTCACCGCCCCAGCCCCCGTCCATAATAATGATGTCACTGTGGCAAATGGCGCAGGCGGCAATCTTGACCCTGACTTCACCGGCCTGGGGTGCATCGAGTTCGAGTGTTTCGATCACCAGTGGTTTGCCGTGCTCTCGGCACACAGCTGCTTTCATATTCAGGGTCCCCTGTAGCGGTTGTGAGCGGAAGTATAAACATATTTCCCGCATAGCCATAGGCTCGAAACAGTAGCTAACAACTTAAGACTCGCCCTGAGGCTTTTGTGCTACTCTCGGCCCATTGCGGACCTTATTATTTATCGAATTATTACGCCATTTTTTGATCTTATACGATATGCTCTGTCGGTAAGCATTTAAATAGCGGGAGGATGCCATGGTAGAACTCAGTCAGCAAAGTTGCGAAGCCTGTCGCGCGGGTGCGCCCCAGATCAGCGACGCGGACTTAAAAGCCCTGATGCCAAAAATACCCGACTGGGGCGTCGTCGTGGTGGATGAAATCATGCGGCTGAACCGCGAATTCAGCTTTAAGGATTTCGAGCAGGCGATGGCCTTTTCGAATCGCGTCGGTGAGGTTGCAGAAGCGGAAGGGCATCACCCCGCGATCCTGACCGAGTGGGGTAAGGTGACCGTGAGCTGGTGGAGCCACAAAATCAGGGGGCTGCACAAAAACGATTTAATCATGGCGGCGCGCACCGACGAGGTGTACGGAAGTTCATAGGGTCTAGTGTTTTACCTCGGGGAAGCTCTGCATAAGTCATCCAGGCTTAACCTCCGGGATATTATTACAGGACGTTGTGCGACATGGGCAGGGTCTGTTCCGGACAGCCCTACTGCATTTCCACCATCCATGGCGGTCATGTCGCGCACGAGCCCCCAGGGA
>JBGMRM010000096.1:0-6342 GCA_048061415.1 Gammaproteobacteria bacterium
ACCTGGGTGCGATTAAATCTCTCACTAATGCGGTAATGGTGTTTTCTTCCGCGCTAGGGCCGGCACTGGTTGGGTATTTATTGAACCTGGGCGTTAGCTTCGAGCAGATTAGCATGATCCTGGCAAGCGGCTGCGTGTTTGCCACGATACTGCTGGTTTACGCGCTGCGAACCCCGAGCAGTTTAGGCGGTTGAGTCGAGTCAGCGACAGCCTCCCCCGATAGATATATCATTATCAGGCCGGGATTGCAGCCTTTAGCGCAGTGTCCAGTTTATCGACGATTTCGCCGATATGACTGTCGTCGATAATAAAGGGTGGGGCGAGCAGGACATGGTCACCCAGCTTGCCATCGATTGTGCCGCCCATCGGGTAGCAGATCAATCCTGCCTCGAACGCGGCTTTTTTAAACGCCTTGTTTATTCCCAGTGCCGGGTCGAAAGCCGCTTTGGATTCTCTGTCCTGCACGAACTCCATACCGATAAATAGACCGCGACCCCGGATATCGCCAATGTGCGGGTGTTCGCCGAATCGCTCGGTGAGCGCAAGCGTCAGTTTTTCACCCTGGCCCTGTACGCGCGGGATCAAATTACGGTCGAGGATCGCCGAGACGACGGCCCCGGCAGCCGCGCAGGCGACCGGGTGCCCGAGATAGGTATGGCCATGCTGAAAAAACCCGGATCCGTTTTCGATCGCTGCGTAAATTGTATCGGTGCATAACATCGCGCCAATCGGTTGGTAGCCGGCACCGAGACCCTTGGCGATGGCGCTAATATCGGGCGCGACACCCTCCTGCTCGCAGGCGAACAGGCTGCCGGTTCGACCCATGCCGCACATCACTTCGTCGAGTATCAGCAATACTCCATACTGGTCGCATATTTCACGGATACGTTTGAAGTAGCCTTCGACCGCGGTGACTGCCCCCATGGTCGCGCCAACCACCGGTTCGGCGACGAAGGCCATGACCTGGTCGGTGCCGAGCCGCAGTATTTCTGCTTCGAGTTCATTGGCCACGCGCTGCCCATAGTCGAATTCGGTTTCGTCCTCGGCTTGCCCGCGATAGGCATAACAGGGCGAGATATGCGTGGTGTCGATCATCAGTGGTGCGAAGGGCTCGCGCCGCCACATGTTTCCACCTGTAGCGAGCGCGCCCAGCGTGTTGCCGTGGTAACTTTGCAGACGCGCGATGATTTTTTGCCGCGTTGGCTGGCCGATTTCGAGATAGTATTGACGCGCCAGTTTGATCGATGCTTCCATCGCCTCCGAGCCACCCGAGACCAGGTATACGCGGTCGATACTTCCAGGTGAAATCTGGATCAGCAGGTCGGCGAGTGATTCGGCTGGCTCGCTGGTAAAAAAGCCGGTATGCGCAAACTCCATGCGGTCGAGCTGTGCCTTGATCGCGTCGATAATTTCCGGGTCGCCGTGTCCGAGGCAGGATACCGCCGCGCCGCCGGATGCATCGATATACTGTTTGCCATCACGGTCGAATAAATAGACGCCTTCACCGCTGACCGCAACAGGCGGCCGCTCTTTGGAATGGCGTGGGAATACGTGGTTCATGCAGTATGCCGGTCAGGTGGTTTTAGCCAGCATTCTTTACAATATCTGGCTTAAGAATTCTTTGGTTCGGGGGTCCTTTGCATCATCGAAGAAGGTCGCGGGTGTCCCATGCTCGACGATGATGCCGCGATCGGTGAAATAGATGTGGTTGGCGACTTCGCGGGCGAAGCCCATCTCGTGGGTGACCAGGATGCAGGTCATGCCTTCTTCGGCCAGGTCCCGGATGGTGACCAGCACTTCCTTGACCGTTTCCGGGTCGAGTGCCGCCGTCACCTCGTCGAACAGCATTACGTCCGGGTTCATCGCGAGAGACCGGGCGATTGCGACGCGCTGTTGCTGGCCACCGGAAAGCTCGCCCGGATAGCTGTTCTCCTTGCCTTCGAGGCGCACCTTCCTGACCAGTAGTCGGGCGTGCTCCTCGACTTCTTTTTCGTCCTGCTTCAACACGTGGATCGGCGCCATCATGATGTTCTCGATCGCGGTCTTGTGCGGAAACAGATTGTATTGCTGAAATACCATGCCAACCTTCTTGCGCAGTTCCAGCTTGTCCAAATCGGGATCGTTGACTTCCTGGCCTTCTACCAGGATCGAGCCCTGCTGAATATCGTTCAGGGCGTTGACGCAACGGATCAGGGTCGATTTGCCGGAACCGGAGGGGCCGATAATGCAGATGCACTCGCCCTTCATGACATCCAGGGAAATGCCTTTCAATACCTCCAGATCACCGAAGGACTTGTGCACGTCCCTGATCGAGACCATGGGCTGGTCGGGTGCCCAGGCCGTACCGTCGTTACTAACAATTTCCGACATGACTGCCTCCTCAGGTCTTGACCACAAATTTCTTCTCGAGCTGGATTGACCAGCGCGCGATCGGATAGGTGTAAAGGAAGTAGATGACAAGCAGGAATCCGTAGAACACCGGGATCAGTTCCGGCCGATCGCCCTCGGCGTTCAGGGCCTGTGCGGTGAAGGACACGGATTCCTCGACGCCCATGATCGAAGCGATCGGCGTCGCCATGGCGAGGATGCAATACCAGTTAATCCAGGGTGGAATCATGCGCTTGATACATTGTGGCAGGATGATCATCCACAGGGTCTGGCGCCGCGTGAATGCGAGGCTTTCGGCCGATTCCCATTGACCCGAGGGCAACGAGATGACGGCGCCGCGCACGACTTCCGAGATATTGGCCATCACCGGCAGCGAGAATCCGATCACCGCCTTCATCCAGTCGGGTATCGGAATGACTACGAAACCGAGGTCGATCTCGAACGGGAACAGCAACATGATCGTGAACAGTAACACCAGCCACGGAGAATTGCGGAAAAACTGGGTGACGAACCACGATCCCTGACGCACGGGTAACAGCAACGATATTTGCATCAGGCCCAGGGCGGCGCCGGCGATGGTGCCGAAGAGCATCGCAAAAAAGCTGATAATCAGGTTGAGGGCGAAGCCGGTAAGTTGGCCCTCGGGCCCCCACAGGATAAACGGCATCCATTTAATCATCGCCTCCAGGGGGCCGATCAATCCCGCCGGAGTGGCAGTTTGGGCGGCAACGCCGGTGGCGACGAAGAGACCCACTACCCATGCGATATGATGCGGTTGCATATTGAGGCGATAGGTGCCTTCGCGGCGCTCGATCATTGCCGCTTGCCGTGAGTGCCTGGCCATCGGTAATAATACCGGTAAATCCGTTCGCTTCGTGCCACCAACACTGGATAGAGAATTATTGAGCACTAGCCATACCCCGGGATTTTCATTTTCCTTTCCCACTTGTGCATGCCGTAAACGAGTATTGCGACCAGGCCGACATAAAAGATAAATAGAAAAATCATCATCTCCGAGACGTTGACATTATCCGACCAGATCTGGTTGGCTGTGTACATCATTTCCGGCACGGCGATGCCGTAGGCGAGTGTTGTCGTCTTCAGCAGATTGACCAGGTTGTTGTTGAGCGCCGGCAGGCAGACTCTGAATGCGAGCGGGAATATTATGTGAATGTATGACTTGAGCCGCGTGTACCCGAGCGCTTCGGCGGCCTCGCGGGTCGATTCCGGCACCGCCTCGATACCCGAACGGAAGATCTCTACGTTGAAGGAGCCGGCGAAAAAGCCGAGCGATATCACCGCCCAGCCGAAGCTGTCGATATAACCCACCTGGTAGCCGCCGGCGTCGTAAGTCGGAATCAAATTGCCGAGTACGAAATAGAAGAACAGGATTTGCACGAATGGCGGCGTATTGCGAAACAGCTGGATATAGCCCGCTATCGCGTTGCGTACGATTTTGGAATTTGCTCCTTGTGCCCAGGCGCCGATAAAGCCGACCACGAGACTGAAAATCAGGCTCGCGATGATCAGCTTGACCGACACCCACATGCCTACCAGAACCTGTCGTACTCGTATTGCTCGTAGAGAAATACGAAATTCCAGCCGGTGGTATCGTAAAGTTCCTGGAAAAAGTCAGCGAACAGTTCCACGCGATCCCCCCTTTCCCGCGGTTACCGAATAGCGGTATATCCAGAATTGGAGGTTCGGGTGCGATTCCCGGATGGAATCGCGCCCGGACTCCTAAGATTTAATTCGGGGTATACGCCTTGAATTTTTTATTCATATCGAGAACGTACTGAGTGGACTGTATGCCCCACTTCTTCTCCAGCTCGATCAACCGGCCCGAGCGGTGCCAGTTATAGATCATGCCGGACATGAAGTTACCCCAGATGCCATTCAATTCTTCTAATGGAACGGCGAGCGCCCAGGGCGTGTCGTCCTCGGTCTGCATCGGCATCTCGTAATCGTTGTACTGACCAGAGGCGAGATCAGCCATGATCGAACTATCATCATAGACCCAGGCGACGCACTTTCCGTCGCGCAGCGCCTGCTTGGCTTCCGCGTTACCAACGAAGGCGATAATCTTGGCGCCGTACTTTTGCGAGACCTGCTTGTTGTAAAATGCACCCTGCTTGCCGCAGACGGGTTTTCCCCTGAGATCTGCCCAACTGCTCACGACACCCTTCTTGGCCAGCACGTTGGTGCCTGAGGTGTAGTAGTTCGGATCTGGTATACCAACGACCTTGCGGCGGTTAGCCTTGTCGGACATGGTGGCGATCATCAGATCAATCTTGCCCTGTTGCAGAAATTGCATGCGGTTGGATGATTGTACCGGCACCAGTTCGAGTTTAACCCCGAGTGCATCGGCCACGTCCTGAGCCATGTCGATTTCCATGCCGACGATTTTGCCGCTGGAATCGCGGAAACCCCACGGTTTGTAATCGGCCTTGACGCCGACCACGAGCACACCGCGATCAAGCACCTTCTTGAAACGGTCGTTAGAGGCGATAGCCTGCGTTGTAGCCAATGTGAAACTGGCCAGAATGATGGCACATAAAACTCTATGTGTTAGTGTTTTGATCATTTAGATGCTCTCCTATTTGTCGAGTGGTTGACTTCTGAATCCGTAATTTTCGGGAGCCGAAGCTAATTTTTATTAGGTGGACTGAAATTACGGAAACTTAATCCCTCTGTCAAGGATTCTCGACGTGCTTTCGCGTTAGATTCGAGGCATTCATCGCAACGATCGAGTAGGTCCTGTTCCGAAATTCGCCGATGTTAACCTCTGCAAGGGTCTCACAGGGGTGTTTGCCGCCGGCGCTCGACAGGTGCTTACGCAACGGGCGTGAATTTTCCAACTCCCCAGTCATAGGAACACAGCTCAGGAATGGCGATGTCGACGTACCACCCGTGCAACTGGAGATCGCCGCTTTCCACCCGCTCGCGAACCCACGGAAACGTGGTCAGGTTCTCCAGTGAAACCAGGACAGCATTCTGCTCGCAGGCTCGCGTGCGCGCCTCGTCGCTAGCTTGCGGCATGGTTGCCAGCACGCGACGATGGGCGGCGGCAAGCATCGATACCCAGGGTGGTATGAAGGTAAATGTGTATTCGTTGGAATCGGGCGCCATCATCGCCTTGATACCGCCGCAATGAGCATGACCGAGCACCACCAGGTGCTTCACGTTGAGGCCCAGTATGGCGAATTCCAGGGCCGCGCTGGTGCCATGGAATGTACCTTCCAGTTCCATCGGCGGTACCAGGTTGGCAACATTGCGGATTACGAACAGGTCTCCCGGATCCGCCTGAAACAGTATGGCCGGATCGACACGTGAATCGGAACAGGCCACTACTGCCACCTCTGGTCGCTGGCCGCGGGCGACCAGGTCCTCGATCAATGGCCGGCTCTGCTCGTAGGATTCATCGCGAAAGCGCCGGTAACCCTTCAGTAGCTTATCGACTCCAGACGTCATCGGGGTGGCAGACCATGGATTGTATCAGCGACAAAGCTTTCACCTGTTCGAGAGCATGCGGATGCGGTCATGGGATTGCGACGGTTGATACTATTGAGAGGTTGACTAGTCATATTTCCCAGGCCTATCCGCTGACTGGTTTGGCTCCGGTCACTTCTATGGTTTCACCGCAAACGTAGCGAGACTCATCGGAAGCCAGGAACGCGATCACATCGGCTATTTCCGCGGGATCGGCAACATGCCCGAGGGGGACTGTTTTCCCGAGCGCTTCGATAGCGGTATCCGGGCCGAGCCCGCGTTGTACAAAACCGCTGCGCAGCATCGGGGTATTGACTTCGTGCGGGCAGACAGCGTTAACACGGATGCCATCGCCCGCGTGGTCGCGACCCAGATTTTTGGTAAATGCCGCGGTCAGGTTTATATCCAGCGCGGCGTACCACATGTCATCGGTGGTTTCGAGTATCGTGCCACGAGGGATAATAC
>JBGMRM010000097.1:0-6319 GCA_048061415.1 Gammaproteobacteria bacterium
AATAGCGTGATCCACTGGCGGAATTTCTTGATCTTCTTGGCAGTCTTCCTGACCGCCCTGGTCGCACCCTTTATCGCCTTGTTAGCGCTCTTGGAGAAGACCTTGGCATTGTAGATACCACGTAGTAGGGTTTCGTCAGCGATACTCATAATCTTCCTGTTTTCAAGCGTCCTGGCCAGGGCTGCCTTGCGGTCTTCGCGCTGGAGTTTGCCGGCTTCGGCGCTTAAGGTCGCCACTTGCTCGTCTTTTAGTAACTTCGACTCCTGGACATTATTATCAAAATATTTGCCCTTATAGTGCTGGGCGGGAGCGAAAACACCAGTTGAGGATAAGGCAAACATCAGGATAAAGCCCAATACGAAAACCGGAAATTTCTGGTAGATCACGGCGCCGATGTTGACTTTTTCGGTCTCTGATTCCCCTTCGTGTTTGACATACCACAGAGCCAGCCAGAGCACGATAATCGGCAGGAAGAGCACTCGGGTAATATTAAATATTTCGGCCACTTTCAATGTCTCGATGCCGTCTGGCTGATAGGCCAGCGCCGCACCCGCCACCTGCGCTGAATTCAGGATCCCGGTTCCTGCCCAGGCGCCGAACTGGATGTTACCCAGATCCAGCAAATTTCCGACTATAGGAAACACGAACATACTGGCGACACCCCAGATGAGAATAGTACCGATGGTATAGGCAATTTCGACAGCCTTGGCCTGTACTACCGGGGCCGCGGCCACGGTGGCCGATACCCCACAGACACCCATACCGGCCGAGAGTACGCCACCCATCGAGTTGGGAATTTTGCGCCAGCGCCCCATCCACAATACCAGTCCAACGGAACCTAGCACGAAGATACCGACCATTGTCGCGGATAATTTTCCAAGCGATTGTAACTCGCCCAGGCTGTACAGGGTGCCGAGCAGGATAACACCGGCTTTCAGACCCAGCCGAGACAGGCGAACCCCGTTTTCGGCCCAGTCGGGTATTCTGAACACGTTGACGATTATGATGCCGGCAAGAATGCCCAGCACGACATAGTTGAGCCCCAGCACCTGGTGCAGGTACTTGGCGCCCATCACCGGCCCCAAAGTCTTGCTCCAAACCGCGATCAGCGGCGCCAGGTACCAGCGTACCAGCATCGCTACCAGCAGGATGAATATCGCACCAGCGACCGACGATGAATAGTAGTCGAGATTACCCTCGGCATGTTTGCCCACCAGGTACCACAGCCCCACGACTATTCCAATTCCACCGAAGGCATAACCCAGGCCAATCATTTCGGCGACATACTTTTTAGCGCTGAGATAATCGATCAACCCAGCCATTGCACCGGAATCGGCCAGGTAGGCAATTGCTACGAAAATAATGCCCATGATCAGCAGGGCGGGATGTTTCTTTGTGTAAACCATGCTATTCCCCATATTTATTATTTGAGCCATCAAGTTTATGCCCGGGGTTATTTTGATCGGTATCCCCCTCAGGCGCCCGCACCCGACCATTACCAGTTAAAACCGGATACATTAATATAAACGGTGCAGCAGGTAAATTTATTCCCTTTGCAGGTGGAAATTTAGCGGAGTTGATTGAGAAAGGCAGACCTGAATCGCGAGCGACATCAGGTAAGGCAGGGTTTACTCTCGGAACGGGCCTCATTGAGCGCGACGATTGACTCTGGATCGAGTGGTAGCCTCTCGCGCGTAAGTTTGTTGACTACTCGTGCGACCTTAGCCAGTCTCACCGGGTCCATTTTGTAGGCCAGTAAGTAAAACCCCGTTTGTTTTACCTGCCAGCCATAGAGTAAATGCCCGCGCCTCTCGAAATAGGCCAGCTCTTTGGATAATCCAGCCGTGTTATTCAAAACGACCAGGCTGACCATGCATCCACTCGGTCCCCGATAGCCAATATGCATGCCTCTTGATTTTCCAGATGAAATTTTCCGAACACCGCTAAACCTCAGGTTTACCTCGGACAGGTCCGGCACATAGGCGTCAATCTGAAGACGATCCAGATCCAGGACGGAGGCCTTATTCAGGCCTGGATCCTCGGGCGCCGATTCTTCCTCTAGCCAGCTTTTGTGAGCCTCTTCGGCCAGTTGCAACCCCTGGTTGGGTAACAATGCGGCCTTATTCAGAATAAATGCGCTTAATAGGGCGGCGGTTATGATAAGGCCGGCGATAGCGGCCACCCAGGGGAGTTGCAATCTTTTTTTACGCGGTAATTCGATATCGATTGGCTCCCGCCTGCCACAACTGGTGGAAGCCAGAGTGGCCCTGAGCGAACTCAAGCTTGCGGCCTGCCGGGCTAATTCCGGATCGGTCGCTATCGCATTGGCTACTTCCGCATTTTCTCGGGCGGAAAGTTCACCGTCTACGTAAGCGTTCAACGATTCGAGGTTATAACGAGAATTCATTTACTTTTTCCTGTGGCAGGCATTCCTGTGGCAGGCATTCCTGTGGCAGGCACGGATACCGGCCCGATTTTAATTTCATCCATCTCCCGTAACAGAGCATTCCGGGATCGACTGAGCCTGCTCATCACTGTACCTATCGGCAACTGCAGGATTTCAGCCGCTTCGCGATAACTGAAACCGGCCATGTCTATCAGTACCAATATTTCTCGCTGACCCGGATTCAATTTCTCCAGGCCTTCATGCACTGACAGGATATTAATTTTTCTTTGCTCAATAGTATAAACGTGCGATTCCCGCAGGTTATTCCCGTCAAACGCAGAATTTTCCATCAAATCACGCAGGATATTGTTGTCGGTAGCCTGTTTGCGAAGATTATCGAGAAAAATATTCCTCAGGATTTTAAATAGCCAGGCCTTATAGGCACGCTCATCTGTCGGGACTCTTTTAGCCGCCAGCGCTTTTACAACGCAACTTTGAACCAGGTCGCGGGCATTCTCACGGTCGTGGCTCATGTACAGCGCGTAATTGACTAAACGATCTAATTGGGCTACCAGTAGACTTCGCACGATTTATTGCCAGAAGTTGAGACAAGGTATTGGGGGCAGGGGGAATACCGATCGACTAATTACCATGCTGATTACAATCCGTTTCGACGCCATCCAGCATAAACTTTTTGAGATTCCAGGTCGAGTGGTGTCTTATGATAATTAAGTTGATCCTGGTTATCGGCGTTTGTGTTGGAGCGCTCCAGGTTTTCCGCTATTATTCGCGCTCTTTTATCCGCCCCTGTCTACGACACGATCCAGTATGCTATGTCTTCCCGGCAGTCCAGCCTTATCCGATTTCAGGCTACAGAAATTAAAGCAACATTTCAGCCAACAGGGTATCGAAGTTCGAGGACTCGGCAGCCGCTTTATCCACCTGGTCGATACCTCGGCGGAATTGAATAAAACCGAGGCTAAGATACTCGAAAATCTGTTGAGTTATGGCCCGGTCGCTAATCTAGGTGAAAATGCAGGTAGTGACTATTACGTGATCCCGCGACCCGGAACCATTTCGCCCTGGGCGAGCAAGGCTACCGATATCGCGCATCAATGCGGCCTCAATCAAATCCGTCGCATCGAGCGAGGCATCCAGTACACCGTGGACTGTATCTCGGGTAGTTCGTGGGAGGCTGTATCAGTACTATTGCATGACCGCATGATAGAGACGGTCTTCATGAAGCTCGAGGATTGCGCATTGTTATTTCAGAATCACGAGCCGAGGCCCCTGGAGACGGTCGATCTGATGGACCAGGGGCGCGAGGCTTTAGCCCGGGCTAACCAGGCGCTCGGGCTCGCCCTGTCTGAAGATGAAATTGATTATCTGTTCGATGCCTATACGGACCTCGGGCGCAACCCGGCCGATGTCGAATTGATGATGTTTGCGCAGGCTAATTCGGAGCATTGCCGCCACAAGATATTCAATGCTGACTGGACTATCGATGGCGAGGCCCAGGATTTGTCGTTGTTCGCGATGATCAGGAACACCCATGCGATGCACGGTGAGGGCATTTTGTCGGCCTATCACGATAACTCGGCCGTGATCGAGGGATTTTCCGCGCGAAAATTCGCACCCTCACCCGAAAATGCCGAATATGCCTACGAGGATGTACAACTCGATATTCTGATGAAGGTGGAAACGCATAACCATCCGACCGCGATATCGCCTTTCCCTGGCGCTGCCACCGGTTCAGGTGGCGAAATTCGCGACGAAGGTGCGACCGGCATCGGTTCCAAACCCAAGGCCGGGCTTTGCGGATTTTCGGTATCCAACCTGAGAATTCCAGGCTTCGAACAACCCTGGGAGCAGGATAATGGCAAGCCGGGGAGAATTGCCTCGGCGCTCGATATCATGATCGAAGGCCCGGTCGGGGCTGCATCGTTTAACAATGAATTTGGCCGTCCCAACACCTGTGGTTATTTTCGCACCTTCGAGCAGTCGGTCAGGACTGCAGGCGGGCGGGAATTACGGGGATACCACAAGCCGATCATGGTCGCCGGTGGGGTCGGTAGTATTCGACGCGAACATATCGACAAGAAGGATATACCACCTGGGGCGAACCTTGTCGTAATCGGCGGTCCGGCAATGTTGATCGGACTCGGCGGTGGCGCCGCCTCGTCGATGGCCAGTGGTAGCAGTAGTGAAAATCTCGATTTTGCTTCGGTACAACGCGGTAACCCGGAAATGCAGCGCCGTGTGCAGGAAGTGATCGACCGTTGTTTCGCGCAGGGCGGGGCCAATCCCATTTTGTCGCTTCACGACGTGGGTGCGGGTGGGCTTTCCAATGCGCTTCCAGAACTGGTGAACGATGCGGGGCGGGGTGCCGACCTCGATTTACGTCAGGTGCCCAATGACGAACCCGGTATGTCACCGATGGAAATCTGGTGCAACGAAAGTCAGGAACGCTACGTGCTGGCAATCGCCGATGATCGGCTCGATGATTTTATCGCTTTATGCGAGCGTGAACGTTGTATTTTCGCCCTGCTCGGCAAGGCAACCGTGGAAACAAACTTGCGCGTGAAGGACCCTCTTTTCGATAATACGCCAGTCGATATGCCGCTGGAGTTATTGCTCGGTAAACCACCACAAATGCATCGTGAAGTCGAACATGTCGAGATTGCTCAGGATGCACTCGATCGCTCCGGCATTGAAATTCGCGAGGCGCTATATCGCGTACTGCGACTGCCGGCGGTAGCCGACAAGACTTTCCTGATCAGTATAGGCGATCGCTCGGTGAGTGGGCTGGTATCCCGGGATCAAATGGTGGGTCGCTGGCAGGTTCCGGTTGCCGACGCTTCGGTCACGCTCACCGATTATCACGGTTATAGCGGTGAAGTGATGAGTATGGGCGAACGCACGCCACTGGCCATTCTCGATGCTGCGGCTGCCGGGCGTATCGCCATCGGCGAAGCCCTGACGAACATGGGTTCAGCCTGTGTAGGCGACCTGTCGCGAACCGTGCTATCGGCGAACTGGATGGCTGCGGCCGGTCATCAGGGTGAGGATGCTCGTTTATACGATAGCGTAAAAGCAGTGGGTATGGATCTTTGCCCGAAGCTGGGTATCGCCATTCCCGTCGGTAAGGATTCACTGTCGATGAAAACCCACTGGCGCGATGATGCGGGTGACAAATCCGTTACCGCACCGCTATCGCTGATTATTTCGGCATTTTCCCCGGTGGACGACGTTCGCAAAACCGTCACGCCCGAGATCAGGGCCTGCGATCAAAACTCCTGGCTGCTGATGCTCGATTTCGGCAATGGCCGGAATCGCCTGGGTGCTTCGGCTTTGGCCCAGGTTTATAGTCAAACTGGCGATCTGGGTCCCGACCTCGACGACGTGGAAGCCTTTAAAGCGGGCTTTAGGGCGGTGCAAATGATGCTCGAACAGGAATTGATCCTCGCCTACCACGACCGTTCCGACGGTGGTCTGGTGATTACACTTTGCGAAATGGCTTTTGCCGGTAACTGCGGCCTCGACTGTGAGTTTTCCACGCTGGGTCAGGATTCGCTGGCCGCGTTATTCGCCGAAGAGCTTGGCCTGGTGCTACAGGTATCTGAAGCCAATTTAGCAAAGGTTGAAGCGATCATTCAGGATCAGCGGCTGGAGCACATCTACCACCGCATCGGTCAACCACAGAAATCCGAACGCCTGAGAATTATTCATTCAGCCAAAGTCATCGTCGACGAACCGATCGTAGACCTGCACCGAGCCTGGTCGGAAACGACCCTGCAGATGCAGAGATTGCGCGATAACCCGGCCTGTGCGCAACAGCAGTTCGATATGATTCAGGCCAGCCAGAAGCCGAGCCTTTTCTCGTCCCTCGGCTTCGATCCCGGGGAAGAGCTATGCGCGGCACATATCGGTGGA
>JBGMRM010000098.1:0-6314 GCA_048061415.1 Gammaproteobacteria bacterium
GAATCAGGGGTGTCTCGTTATTATTTTGATCCTCTGAAAATGGATGTTGCATCCTGCACTTCCATCATGTCCTATGCTTATGCCTCTCGATTCGGCATCCTCGCGGTAAAAGTAACCTCCAAAGAAGTCGAGATTGCCGTGACCGATCCTTTTAACACGGAATGGACCGACGAATTAAATCGGATTGTTGCACGCCCGATCAGCACCGTGCTGGCCAATCCGAAGGAATTAAAATCTTACCTGCTTGAGTTTTACAGTATCAGCAAGGCGATGGATAATGCCGGCGCCAATGCCGGGCAGATGCCGAGTACTTTGCATAATCTCGAACAATTGATCGAGCTGGGTAATATGGGCTCGGTCGATGCCGATGACCAGCATATAGTCAGTATTGTCGACTGGTTGATGCAATACGCATTCAACCAGCGCGCCAGCGATATCCATATCGAACCGAGGCGGGAGAAGGGCAATGTACGCTTTCGGATCGACGGTGTGATGCACCAGGTATATGAAATTCCCGCCAATATCACCGCTGCGGTAGTCAGCCGCATCAAGATCATGGGCAGGCTGGATGTTGCCGAGAAGCGTAAACCACAGGATGGTCGTATTAAAACCCGGTCTCCGGACGGCGCTGAAATCGAAATGCGGCTATCCAGCATGCCGACAGCGTTTGGCGAAAAGCTGGTATTGAGAATATTCGATCCCGAAGTGCTGGTGAAAAATTTTTCCGCGCTTGGATTCGAAAAGAAAGATGACGATTCCTGGAATCAGATGATCAGGCAGCCGCATGGAATTATTCTGGTCACCGGACCAACAGGCTCGGGTAAGACTACGACGCTTTATACCAGCCTGAAATACCTGGCGGTCCCCGAAGTAAACGTCTGCACCATCGAGGACCCGATCGAACTGGTCGAACCCAGCTTCAACCAGATGCAGGTGCAGCAAAATATTGACCTGGATTTCGCCAGTGGGGTAAGGACCCTGCTACGCCAGGACCCGGATATCATCATGGTGGGCGAGATACGCGACCAGGAGACGGCAGAAATGGCGGTCCAGGCCGCCCTGACCGGGCATCTGGTGCTATCCACCCTGCACACCAACGACGCTCCCTCGGCTATCGCCAGACTGACCGAAATTGGGGTGCCGCCTTACCTGATCAGCGCGACGCTTATAGGCGTGGTAGCGCAAAGACTGGTTCGTACATTGTGTCCCCATTGCAAGCAAAGCGAGAAGCTCGACAAGCAGGAATGGGAAGCCCTGATCAAGCCCTGGACTACTTCGGCGCCGAAGGAAATAGCACGTGCCGAGGGATGCCTGGAATGTCGGCAGACCGGATTCGTGGGGCGTGTCGGTATTTATGAGATGATGCCGATCAGCGATACCCTCAAGCACGAAATTGGCTCGGATTTCGAGTTGGCCCGATTCAGAAAAACAGCGATTAAGCAGGGTATGAAGCCGCTCAATCTGGCTGGCGCACAAAAAGTCGCAAAGGGTATGACGACTATCGAGGAAGTACTGAAGGTCGCACCACCGCGCTACGACGGTTAGAACCTGTATTCCTACTGCTTATACCACCGGGTGTTGAGCGCCTTAATTATTTTGTTGGGGTAGGTCTGGTTGCCCAGGCTGCCGTTATAACGCGCCAGGGCTCGCATCAAGTCGTTTGATTCCATATCCATGTAATAGCGTAATATCGTGCTACCCATGCGCAGGTTGGTGCGTATCTTAAACAGGTTTTGGTCTGAAATGCCGATTTCATCGAGCCAGAATGGCATGATCTGCATCAGCCCGATGGCGCCCGATACCGATATGGCAAACCTGTCGAAACGACTTTCGATCTCGATTAAGGCCAGTACCAGTTCAGGGGGGAGGTTGACCCGTTTAGCCTCGTAGTGCACGGTTTTTAACAGATTGAGTCGTGATTCGGGGTCGCTGATGAATGGTTCGAGCCGGTTCGACATATCCAGTAGCCAGACCTCGGCGTCAAAACGGTCTTCGAACCCTGCATCGCTGGCGATGGCATTTTTCAATAATTGTCGAAGTTCAGGATCTACTTCGGTGGTGGCTGAATAAGTGGGTATTACGGTCAGGGATAACGACAATACCAGCGCCATTCGATACGGCCAGGCTGCCTTTATGCTGGCTCGCATGGCTGCTCAAACAGGCGATCGAGAAATGACGGTAATTCGGTTAATTTAAACTCGCTGGCAGATTCGTCCCTGCGTCCCTTGTATTCAAATTGCTGCGCGCTTAATCCGCGCTCACTCAGTACGATTCGGTGGGATACACCGATCAATTCGATATCGGAAAACATCACTCCAGGGCGCAGTGGGCGATCATCCAGTAATACTTCGATGCCGCGACCGATGCAGTCCTGATAAAGGTCATCGGCAGCCTTTTTTACTTCTTTGGACTTGTGGTAATTGATTGGGCAAATGGCGAGCTGAAAAGGTGCGAGTGAATCAGGCCAGAAAATACCGTGTTCATCGTTGTTTTGCTCAATCGCGGCCGCGATGACACGGGTGATACCGATTCCGTAACAACCCATTTTGGTCACCGCAGTTTTTCCGTTTTCGTCGAGTACACTCGCCTGCATTGCCTTGCTGTACTTATCGCCGAGCTGAAAGATATGACCCACTTCGATGCCGCGTAGAATTTTGAGTGTTCCCCTGCCATCAGGACTCGGATCGCCATCCTCGACATTTCGAATATCGAAGACCTCCGGTTCATCGCAATCACGCCCCCAATTGGCATCGATATAGTGCTGCTCACTGGAATTGGCGCCACAGACAAAATCGCTCACGAGCGCGGCGCTTCGATCGACATAGGTTTTGATGCCGAGCCCAACCGGGCCGATTGAGCCGATGTCGATTCCTAATTCACCCCTGATTTTGTCGTGATCTGCTAACCTAAACGGGCTTGCTACATTATTTAGTTTCTCAGCCTTTAGCGGATTGAGTTCATGCTTTCCGCATAGTACCAGTGCCACCAGACCGCCGTCATCGGCTTCGGCGATCAGAGTTTTCAGGCATTTGTCGATATCGACATCAGGGGATTCGGCTACATCCTCAATCGTGTGTTTCCCCGGCGTATCTATAGTCTGCATCTCGCCGCCCGGTTTGGGGCGAACCCGGTTGCCCGGAATAGCTTCAGCCATCTCCACGTTTGCCGCATATTGGCCCTGGTCGGAAAATGCGATGGCATCTTCACCGGATACCGCAAGTACGTGAAACTCGTGCGATTCGCTGCCACCAATCGCCCCGGAATCAGCGGTGACAGCTCGATAGGCAAGGCCAAAGCGGTCGAAGATTTTACTATAGGTCTGGTACATGAGGTCGTAGGTTTGCTGCAGAGATTCCTGCCCGAGGTGAAATGAATAAGCATCCTTCATGATGAACTCGCGAGCACGCATGACGCCGAATCGAGGCCTGATTTCATCGCGAAACTTGGTCTGGACCTGGTAAAAATTAATTGGTAATTGCCTGTAGCTCCTGATTTCGCGCCTGAAGATGTCGGCGATGACCTCTTCGTGTGTGGGACCAATGCAAAAATCCCGTTGGTGGCGATCTTTTAGCCGTAGCAATTCGGGTCCGAAATGATCCCAGCGCCCGGTTTCCTGCCACAGTTCGGCAGGTTGCATGGATGGCATCAGTACTTCGAGCGCACCGGCCCTGTCCATTTCTTCACGAACTATTTTTTCTACCTTGCGCAGTATGCGTAACCCCAGAGGCATCCAGCTATAGATCCCGGAAGCCAGCCTGCGGATTAATCCGGCGCGTAACATCAACTGGTGGCTGACGATTTCCGCGTCTACCGGGGTTTCTTTTAATGTCGCCAGGTGGAATCTGGATGCTTTCATATTCTTTATCGAGCAGGAGCCAATAGTATCCGGTCAGCCGGTATCTGACAGCCAGGGTATAAAACCCGGTTATTATAAGGGAGGGGTTACCTGATTATTAAGCGAAAATTCCAGGCCACTAGCAAAAGCGTGCAATATCGTCTTCGGCCTGTTGCTTACGCGCATTAATTTCTTCCGTACTCATATAGCGCTCGCTCCCATCAGCCGCTTTGACCCTGATTCGACTGCTGCGGCTAATCACTTTAAGGTCATCACGAGCGTACTGACAGGCTATTGCGGCCTGGTCATCAGGAATATCTTCAGCTTGTTGATTAGACGCATTTTGGTTGCCCCCGCTCCCGCCAGGCGCGCCTTCCGAAAGCCTGGGTAAGGCCCTGCCTGGGTTGCTGGGTGCGCCTATGACCCTTATGCGTTCTGTTTTTGCTTCGATCGGAGGTGTGTCTCCATAAAAGACATTACCATTTTCATCGGTCCACTTCAGTATTTCCCCTGCACCGAGAGGAGCATAAAATGTAATGAGCAGGCAGATAACGTACCTCATGCTAGTCCCTTTTTTCTTCAATTATTAGTAGTTTACGAGTGAAATCGAGAATTGTCATCAATTATTATAGATGCGATCCTGGGTTCTGTGACATTTATCGCCTAATTTTTCCCAGCCCTGGGTATTTAATTCATCAGGTATATTTATAACATCTGTAGAAGTGCATAAAAATTATATATAATGTGAGCCCATTTTCCCATGGTTGTCCAGATCCATGAGTGATCGACGCCTGAAAGTATTTCATACTGTCGCCAGATTGCTTAGCTTTACCAAAGCAGCTGAAGCCCTGCACATGACCCAACCGGCGGTTACATTTCAGGTGCGCCAGCTGGAGGAGTATTTTAATACACGCCTGTTCGACCGAACGCATAATAAGGTCAATTTAACCCCTGCGGGTGAAAAGGTTTCGGAATTTGCCGAACGCATTTTCGATCTATATACAGAACTGGAAAATTCTGTCCGGGATTTGACCGGTGAAATTAGTGGTGTATTGACAATCGGCGCCAGTACCACGATCGCCGAATACCTGTTACCGGCTTTACTCGGGGAGTTTAAAAATCGCTACCCAGATGTCAATTTACGCCTCAAAGTATCGAACACCGACGGCATCGTATCCATGGTTGAACATAACGTGATCGACCTCGGTGTGGTAGAAGCCCCCGTTTCTAATAAAAACCTGGTGGTCGAGATTTGTCACGACGATCAACTGGTCGTGGTGTCGGTACCAGATCATGAGCTGGTGAAAAGGGGTGGCAAGGTAAAACCGACAGACATCACGCGCTACCCATTCGTTTGCCGTGAAGAAGGGTCGGGTACGCGCGAAGTAATTTTTCAATATCTTGTCGATCAAAATGTTAACCCGGCAGATATGAATATATCTCTCGAATTGGGTAGCCCGGAAGCGCTAAAGGGCGCAGTTGAAGCCGGGATGGGGATCTCGATCTTGTCGCGCTCCACGATAGCGAAGGAACTACAACTAAATACCCTGGCTGAACTGCAACTTGATCCGCCATTGCACAGGCCTTTTTCGTTTGTTCGACAAAGGCAGAAATTCCGCGTCACGATTATGGAAGAGTTACTGCAATTTGCCCGCGCTTATTGCCGTAGAAAAAAATGATCTCTCGCTAATTGGGAAGGATTATCGACAAGATGAAGGCTATGATCCAACGGCTGGAAGCACTGATGTCCAGTCTCGGCGTAGAACATCAGCAGGCAGTCATCGATTACGCGACATTTATGGTGCAGCAATATAAAATTCAGCCAGCTGAAGATGCCAGGCAGGAACCGGAGTCAATCGCGAGACCCGCTACCGAATCTGTAATCGCGGCCATTAAACGACTAAAGAAAACCTACTATATGCTCGATACAGATATATTGCTTAATCAAACCTCGGCGTTGATGGCAAAACACATCATGCAGGGACAGGAAGCATCTGCAGTGATTGACGAGCTGGAAACAACTTTTCAGGCCCAGTACCAACAGTATCTACAACAATGATTAATCTATTACGACAGTGGTATGAGCGCTACTTTACCGACCCGCAGACGATAATGTTTGCGTTCATATTGATTGTCGGCGGGTTGCTCATACTGATTATGAACGCCCACCTGATGCCCATTTTGGTCGGCATAATTATCGCCTATCTATTCGAAGGGCTGGTAGCCAAGATGAACCGGATCAAGGTGAGCCGGACGGTCGCCGCAAGTATTGTCACTACCCTGATACTGGCTATCATATTGATAGTTCTTTTTGTATTGTTGCCACTTTTATCCCGTCAGGTTAGCGAATTGGTTCGGGAATTACCCGCGATGTTTAGCAAAGGTCAGCAGCTATTATCACAGTTACCTCAGCAGTATCCCGATTTTGTTTCCACCCAACAGGTGGAAGAAGTGTTCTCATTCGTGCGCACCGAATTAA
>JBGMRM010000099.1:0-6309 GCA_048061415.1 Gammaproteobacteria bacterium
ACCTTTCCAACGGCCTGCTCAAGGGTTGCGGCGATCCCGGCGAGTTCGATCAGGCGGTCGCGGTACGGGCTGTTTCCGCGCTGGAGCAGATACTGGTAATGGCGTAATACCTGGAATACCCAGAACATCACGGGCACCTGATGAAAATACTGCGGTATCTGTTGGTGAAAACGACCGAGTAGATCGATAATTCGGTTCAGATTAGCGTCGATCCGGACATCGGCTTCTTCGAAAACCCTGCCTTCAATGAACCGAACTACGAGCACACCTGCTTCTGAATAAACCAGTTCGGGTGAAATACCGGCTTCGAACGCGGCCCGACAGGTGGCCGCTTCGTTGGCGCGCGAAATCAGGTGTACCGGGTCATCTTCGCCCAGGCGCACCACGAATTGCTGATCCGCCTCGGTGACCTTGAAGTTGTGATTGGTCATCCCGCCACCGAGTGGTTCGATGTTTACTGTTGATTGCCAGCAATCCAGTGCAGCTATTTTTGTATGCATGACTTCGTTCATCGGATTTATCTCGTCGCCTTCATCATCAGCGGCTAAAATTCGCGCTGGGGGGTTAGTTTTGCAAGCCGAAGCGTGGCCGCAATCGCGTGCCGAGCCAATTGCCGGGCAGCGCCGCAAGTATCCACAGCCAACCATGCAGGCTGGTAGAACCGACACCGGAGAGAAACGCACCGATGTTGCAACCAAAGGCAATGCGGGCACCGTAGCCCATCAAAATACCGCCCAGGATAGCCGCCAGGAGAGAGGCTAGCGGGATTCGATATGTGCTGCCAGACGCAAAGCGCTGCGCCAGTGCCGCTGCACACAGGGCGCCGATGACTATACCGATATTCATAACCGATGTAACGTCTTTAAAAATGCTGCGGTTCAGCGCGGTCTGTTGAAACGCACCGTTCCAGAAACCACTGGTAGCTGGATCCCATCCGAGCAATGCAGCGACCTTTGCACCCCATAGCGTAAAAGCCCAGGTAATCGACCAGGGGTGGCCCGCGACGATCAGGGTCAAGGCACCCAGCAGCGCCAGAATCAGGGCGGTAAATAACAGCGGCCAGGGGCCACGCAACAAAGATCGCCAGTCGGGATATAAAGCCCGGAATGTAGGTGGGGTTGATTTACCCCAGCGTCTCAGCAGCAACGCAATTGCGATGAGCACACCGAGTTGCAGGGCAACGGCAGCCGGCCAGCCCAGGAGTTTTCCCAGAGACAGGGTCCCCATCGAAGGCAGGCTTTGCCACCAGCCCATATGCAGACTCGCCCAAAATGAACCTGTGATAAACGCGACCAGGGTAATAACCATGCGCAGGCTCCCGCCACCGACGCCGAATAGCGTCCCGGAACCACAGCCACCCCCGAGTTGCATTCCGATGCCAAACATAAAAGCGCCTACTGCAACCTGGAGCGCGAAGGGCGCGAAAGCGCCGCCGAGTCCCTGGCCAAAGGCAGACCCTGAAGCCAGCAGTGGCGCAAACAGGAGTGTGGTTAACCCGACTAAAACCAGTTGGGCCTGTACGCCGCTCACTTCAAAATGGAGGAAAAGTTTCCGATAAGCAGACGTAAAACCAAATGCGCCATGATACAGCGCAAGCCCCAGCAACAGGCCTATCCCGAACAGTAAGGCCATGCGCGATTGATCCGCCAGCAGGGTCGCGGTCACCAGGGTGACCGCCACCAGGCCTGACAATAGCGCGGCGCGTTGTCCCCATATCGTAGGGCCGAGCGCCCCGCTGCTCAAATCACCGGGAGATTGCATCCTTGATGATCTTCTCGAAGATACTATCCAGCTCAAGCGCCAGCTGGTCCAGTTCCGGGCTGTTGTACGGAGCGAATACGGCGCTCGGCGACTGGTAGGAGACGGTCGCTTTACCGTCGGCGTCTTCCGTGACATAAATTCTCAAAGGGGCTTCAATACCTGCGACCACGCTGGCTGCCAGCATCCGCACGGCGTAGTCATTGCGGAATATCATCAGCACTGCATTGCCTGGAATACGGACTCCGCGAGAAGCCGCACCGCGGCTGGCGCTGGCCTGGGCGACAAGCCCCATTCGGTTTTCACTGATAGCTTGCCGCAGGTTTTTCAACAGAACATCGAAAGCCTGGTCCGTCTGGACAATCTGCGCCCCGGGGTAGGGTGCGCTATCGCTGGCAGCCGTTGCAGGGTGAGCGCCAGTCAATAACAACAGGCCGGTCAGGCATGCGAGCACGAAGGCTGCAAAGCGTGATGCAGAAATATCCGTTAGCTGTGGGGGCTTATCCTTGAACAATGAGACGATAATCCGGTGTGGTGTTCAATGGGCAGGAATAAACATAATTACCTGGGGTCAGCTCGATCACATAGTCGCGGGTATCTCCGGTTTCGAGCCCGCCACCAGAGACACTGGGTAAATATATGCGATCGATCAATTTTTCGGCGCGCAGCCAGAAACCCAAAACGTAGGGAACATCCCGATTGGTGACGCGAAATATATAACTGCCCGGCTTCAATACGAGGGGCTCGGCAGCGGCGACACGTTCCGCCCCGTTTTTTCCATTAATTGCATCGCAGTCGGCCTTTTTGGTCGTGGTGTAGCCTCGCTCAATACCGTCTTCGCTTTCAATAAATTGACATGCCGTTTGAGTCAATACGATGATACCCACGTGTTGAGCGGCGCGTGCGGTACTGAAAGCCGCCAAAGCCGCGAGCACGGCGAAAGCGCCTGTAAAAAGAGTAAATTTAAATCGATTGCCCATCATTTATTTCCTGATCTAGTTCCCCCGAACTTGCCTTGCATTATCAATGCTAATACCTCCCCAGCCTTGGGTAGTAAAATTCGGATATTCCGACCCATAGTAAAGCTTCTTATAATCTTATTCATCACGATACCATCACAAATTCAGGCCAGGGAACTATTTGTTGCATCGATTTGCTCCTGATCGGAAATTTTGACAAAACCAGTGATCTCGAGTTTGCGGTCCTCATAAACATCCAGGTCAGGATACATTTCCGCCCAGTCCTCGACAACCCGGTCGCGTTGCTTAATTAACTCGACGATCTGTGGGTAGTAAAAACCGATCATCGCGCTGATCCAGCGATTGGTTGGCCACGAGGTGTAATCATGATCGATAACAAACAGATCGAGCATTCGAATTACATCGGCTGCCGGATACCATGTATCGCCTGTTACCCAGCGGTTGACTGTAAACAGTCCAATCGCGACCCCCGCCTTGTCCATGGAGATACTGATCAGGTGCGACAGGGCCTCATCACCGAGTGGCCATGGCTCATCGCCTGAATAGGGAGCGGGTGCGACGCCTTTTGGCATGCCGGCGCTGCGCAGGAATGTATGGAAATGTCCATGCTCATACTGGTTGGACCGGTGAGAGTGATAGTAATACTGCGAGTGGCTATCCGGATCATACACATCGCCCTTGGGATAGTGGTCCATTTCGTAGAAAGTGCCCTGCTCACGGAGAACCTCTCCGACTATATTGAGCCCTCCTCTTTGTAACACCCGCTGGCATTCGAGTACTTCCTGGCCACTATCGCGCATGGATTCGAGCCGAGTGCGTGGTAATTGTGCAAAGTCCGGTTTTCGGTATTCGGTGTCTATCATATTAGTATCTTGAGGTCTGTTTGAACGGTCCGAAAACGTATCAATGTTATACCCGAACCAGTCGAAATCCTATCAAAATGTGCTTGAGGGTAATCGGGCGGCTGTGCCGGGCGGCCGGTCGGCAAACGCCGCAGCCACTATCGTCCCAGGAGCCACCCTTGACGATTGCACGATCCTTTCCGCTGCCAGTGGCGGTCCACTCGTATACCTGCCCGGCTGCATCCAGTAAGCCGTACGGGCTGGCGCCTTCGGGATAGGAACCGACTGGCTGGGTGTCAAATGGTCCCTGGTCCCGGCTATTGACGAGTGCTGGATCAAAAGTGTCACCCCAGGGGAAACGCCGGCCATCGCTTCCACGCGCCGCTTTTTCCCACTCCTCTTCGCTCGGCAGCCGCCAGGTATCGCCTGTGATGTCACTCAGCCATTCGGCATAGGCCATGGCGTCGAGTTGACTCAAGAGTACGACCGGGTGGTGTTCGCGACCGGCAGGCGGGCGGGTATCTACCCAGGCGAAGCGGCGCGTGCGCTCATAGGGATGAACCAGTCCGTATGCTTCCCAGGTTGTCCGTTCCACATCCGGTGCTGCGCGACCGGTAGCGTTGATAAAAGCAGAATATTGAAAATTGGTAATCGGAGTTCGGGTAATAGCGTAGGCAGTGGTATGCACGCGAGCTCGAGCGCGTTCTGCCGCATACCAGCGCTGCGAGCGCGTAATACTGCTGCCATAGGCCGCCTCGTCTAGCAGGTATGCGGCTTCCCGTTCATCGGGGTTCGAACCGATTATGAAGTCACCAGCCGGGATTTGCACCAGCTCAGGTATGGGAAGGCCGGGGTTTGCGGCTACCTGGGCAGCACCCGACGCCAGCATTATACCGAGACCGAGAGCAGCCAAAAGACCATTCGGCCTTTTGGCTGCTACGGAAAACGGCATTCCTGTCAAATGATGAACGTTATTTTCAGTTTGCAGCCGCGCAGGGATTGCAGGGATTGCAGGGATTAGCCGCACACGGATTGGCTGCCGCACACGGGTTACACGGGTTGCACGGATTCTTCGCAACGGCGCAAGGATTAGCCGCGGCACACGGGTTACACGGATTGGCCGCTGCGCATGGGTTGCACGGATTCATCTGCGCAGCGCAGGGATTGGCTGCTTTTTCGTGGGCGTACAGGGGCGCCGCGCTAAGCGCGACTATTGCGGTACCCGCAATTATAGCCGTGCGAATCGCGGTTGACGTTGGTTTCATTGATGTTAACTTTGTTGCCTTCATTGGGTTTAGCCTCTCGCTTTTGTGTTGATATTAATTTAGGGCAATTGCGCCAGGTTCCGCCGTATATTTGAGTGGACCCGATTGCCTGCTTTATATTTAGCCCTGGAGTTTTGGATCTGAATCGAACAACTAGCAGAACCGTTCCAGGGAGAATTTTTCTACTTCAGTTTCATCCTCGTGCCGTTGCCATAAACGAAATCTGTCGACTTGACCAATATATGGCATCCTGCACAGAATTGCACCGGGCTGCCGGTCTTTCCGCTTCCGACGCGAGTCACTTTACCATTGACTACCATCGCGTATTTCCAGTCGCCATTGGCGGTGTCGTAACCGGGCGCCTGTTTTTCCATGATGAACAAGGGACCCGCCGCTCCTGGACTGCCGGAGTTATTGGCGAAGGACTCCTTCGCTAGAATTGAGCCTACCGAAAATGGCAGGTTTCCAGTCATTCCGGCTTTTTCTGCCTTCTTGTTCAGGTAGGTGTAAACCAGTCGACCACCGTGGGTTGCGCTCAGCACGCCCTTGGTGTTTACTTTTGTCCAACTTGTGTATTTTTTCGCAGTAGCTGCCATCTTCGCATCCTTTCCAGCACCGCCGGCCGCACAGGGATTAGCCGCCGCACACGGGTTGCAGGGGTTAGCCGCTGCACAGGGATTGCAGGGGTTAGCCGCCGCACAGGGATTAGCCGCCGCACAGGGATTAGCCGCCGCACAGGGATTGCAGGGATTAGCCGCCGCGCAAGGGTTGCAGGGGTTTTTCACCGCCGCACATGGATTGGCCGCACAGGGGTTATCGCTACTTGGGTACACCGGGGCTAGCGATAGAGCAGTTACGCCCAGACCGGTAATCAGAATAGTACGAACTTGACGTGTAATAGGCTTCAGTTTATAGACCATAAAAATTCCTCCAATTTTATTATAAATCTGTAATACCGTGTTTAGGCATAGTCTCTTAGAATTAGTTCCCCGGAAAAATGTGAGGGTATTCGAGGAGTATTCGCACCGCGTCGCCTTGAAAACTAGCGGGGCATGATAGCATTAGTCTTCCGGTGCGCAATGATGCGATGAACATTACCAATTTTTTTGCTAAAGGCTGGTGTCGTTTCGATTACGATTCGAGACTCGCGAAATGGGTGCAACAGGCCCTGCCGTTTGCGCGGGAGGCTGTACGCAAACCTGCAAACCAGTACTGGTTACGCTGTGGGGGGACCTGGTTTGCCGGTGTAAATGTACTGCCGAACACTAAGGATGGGTCGCTCGATAACGGACTCAAGCTACAATGCGATGCGGTTGATTTTATAGACCGGGAGCTTGGGCTACGGGATTTTGACTGGGATAGTGCCCAGGTTTCCGTTTGCTATCCCGGTTATCCGCAGCCGATGGCGAGCGAATCCGAAGCTGCTTTTCGTTTTCGGCACGAACGCGATGCGGCGCATGTCGA
>JBGMRM010000100.1:0-6294 GCA_048061415.1 Gammaproteobacteria bacterium
CGATGGGTGGCCTGGATATCCGGGGTATTCACCACCCAGGTGATTAACCTCGGCTGACGCTGCAGTGATTCGCGCATCAGCTGCTCGTCGAGGTTAAACCAACGCGGATGATCCGGGACGATGCCGTCTGGATTAATCGCGATCACTTCGAGGTAGCTTTCCTTACCCAGTTGCATCACGTGATTGTGGGTTCCCATGGTCCGGTGAATGCCGCCCTTCGGGATATCGACTCCCAGCGTCGAGCGCAGGTAATCGACACCCTGCTCGAGGGTTTCCGCGGCGATTACCAGGTGGTCGAGTCGGTTCATCGGCTTAATCTAAATCGAATGCGTGCGAATCTCAAGCAGGGAGTCCCCGATTCGATCACGGAGGTGGATTTTCGCCCGCATCTGAATTATGTTGTGAGGTCTGTTTAACGAATCCTTAAAGACCATGAATATTGTGACCAATGAAGTGGATTACCAGGTAAATGGCATTAGCCATCGCGCTTATGTTGCATTTAATGATTTGACCAGTCCTCCGAGGCCAGGGATCTTGCTGGTTCACGAATGGTGGGGTTTGAATGACTATATGAAAAAACGCGCGAAAATGCTCGCCGAACTTGGCTATGTCGCTCTCGCTATCGACATGTATGGCGAAGGCAGGTTAGCGGCTGACCCGGATGAAGCGGGAAGCCTGATGAACGTGGTGCTCGGCGACATGGAAAACGGAACCAGGGCCCTGCAAGCCGGATACCAGACTTTAGTCGACCAGCCCCAGGTCAATGCGGATAAAACCGCGGCGATCGGTTATTGTTTCGGCGGAGCGATGGCGTTGCATATGGCGCGAATCGGGTTGCCGCTATCGGCGGTGGTGAGTTTCCACGGAGCGCTGGGGTCGTTTCATACTGCGGCGCCTGGCAGTATCCAGCCCCGCGTACTGGTTTGCCACGGTGAAGCAGACACGATGGTGACGATGGACGATTTAGCGGGTTTCAAACAGGAAATGGATACCGCCCAGGCGAATTACCAGGTGAATGTATACCCGAATGCGAAACATGGTTTTTCCAACGAAGCAGCCGATGGGAATGGCGAAAAATATGGGCTGGATCTGGGATACAATGCGCTGGCGGACAATAAATCCTGGGATGCGATGGAAGCATTGTTCGAAGAAGTATTCTTCTAGGGTTTTTTCAAACCAGCCATGAACGATCTACGCGATCACCGTCGCGATTATGAAAGCCATAGTATCGGTAGCGCAGACCTGCATGCCGATCCAGTGACTCAGTTCGGGTACTGGTTACAGCAGGCGCTCGATATAAGCGCAGTAGATGCCACCGCGATGACTTTGGCGACATCAAATTCAGCAGGGATCCCCTCAGCCCGGATTGTTTTACTCAAGCACTACGATCAACAGGGATTTTGCTGGTTCACCGATTCACGCAGCCAAAAGGGGCGGGAGCTGGCCTCCAATCCCGAAGCGGCCCTGTTGTTTCACTGGCGCGACCTGAGTCGTCAGATTCGCGTCCAGGGCAAGGTCGAGAAGCTAATCGAATCTACCGCGGAAAGCTATTTTCACAGCCGACCCGACGGCAGTCGCTTTAGCGCCGCGGCTTCGCACCAGTCAGCGCCGGTAGCGAATCGCGATGTGCTGGTGCAGGAAGTCAATCGTTTACAGGCCCAGTACCCCGATGGCGATGTTCCAAGGCCCAGAGACTGGATCGGATATCGGCTGAAACCGGTGTACTTCGAGTTTTGGCAGGGGCTGTCTAACCGCTTGCACGATCGCCTGGTTTACCGGCCGCGTGGTGATGGCTGGTCTATCGAGCGCATACAACCCTGACACCATGCTGGTTTCGGTATTTATTTCTTTCGGTCATTTTTTTTCAGTTTTCGCGCTATCGGCTGCATTAGTGCTGCAACTGGCGCTAATATCCGACTCGATTAGTGTCGATACCGCGGTGCGTATCCAGCGCGCGGACCGGGCGTATGGCATAGCGGCGGCATTGGTATTGTTATTTGGGTTGTTGCGGGTATTTTTGTTCGACCGGGGCGCCGATTATTATTTTTCCAATACTTTTTTCCTGCTCAAAATGGGATTGCTGGTATCGGTGGGGCTATTATCGATCTATCCTACCGTGAGCTATCTGCGCTGGAATCAGGCGCTAAACAGCGGTGAGGCGCCGGAAATCACCCCGCAGTCGGCGTTGCGTTTGCGCAGGCTAATCCATTACCAACTGATTGGTATCGGCGGTATTTTGCTTTGTGCTTCCCTGGTAGCGCGGGGATATGGGGCCTGATTTTGCACCATATGAATTGGTCAGCCAATAACACATTAGTTTTAATCAGGGTGAATTATGTCCAATGACACTAAAAGCCTGTCTCTACATGAGGTCGAGGATTTAACGCGTCGTGCGCTGCGCGCATGCGGTGCCGACGGACAGCAGCTTGAGCTGGGGGTGCAGTCGGTGGTCGACGCCGAATGCGATGGCATACGCACCGTTGGGCTGGGTTATTTGCCGCTTTATTGCGGTCATCTGCAGGTCGGGAAACTCAAAGGTGACGCGATACCCTCGCATGAACTAATCGCACCGTCGGTTATTCGATCCAACGCCGACACCGGTTTTGCCCATGCCGCCTATGCCGAGGCCGAAAACGATTTTTACACGCTCGCGCAACAACAGGGAATCGCCTGCCTGTCGATAACCGACTCCTATTCGGCCGGGGTGGTTGGCTGGTTCGTGACGCGCATGGCGCAAAATGGACTGATCGGGATCGGTTTCGCCAATTCACCGTCGGCGGTCGCTCCAGCCCCGGAAGCGAGCCCGTTTTTCGGGACTAATCCGCTGGCCTTCGCGGTACCGAGAGCCGACCAGCCACCGATAGTTGCGGATATGGCCACCAGCCAGGTGGCACTGGTGACGATCAAGAAATACGCGGCTG
Source organism: Gammaproteobacteria bacterium (assembly GCA_048061415.1). GTDB lineage: Bacteria > Pseudomonadota > Gammaproteobacteria. The sequence goes on from JBGMRM010000100.1 coordinate 2,922, forward strand.
AGGGAAGGGAGATTCCACTCGGCTGGGGTTATGACAAGGATGGCAAACCCACGACTAATGCAAGCTCGGTAATCGATGGCGGAGCGCTTGCGCCCGCCGGTGGCTACAAGGGCATGCTGCTCGGGCTGTTGGTCGACGTGCTAGCGGGCGCGCTCAGCGGGCCCCACTGTTCGTTTCAGGCACCGGTATTTAAAAATAATACCGGTGGTGAACCCAGGGTAGGGCAGTTTTTTATCGCCATATCGCCAACCCGGTTCGCTGCCGACGGCAGCGACATATTTGCCCCTCGACTGGAAACCATGTTGTCGGCCCTGGCCAGCGAGCCGGGGGTACGCCTGCCGGGAGTCCGGCGCCATCAATTCAGGCGGGAAGCAGAAAAAAACGGCGTCGATGTCCCGCACGAATTGATAACTCGCCTCGAAGCTTTTGCGGCAGGCGAGAATGCGTAGAATCCAGCCATGAGTTACCAGGGACACCAGGTTCGTGTCGGCGCCGATATCGGAGGCACCTTTACCGATGTCGTGCTAGAGGCTGGGCCGAGCCAGTATTCCGCCAAGGTATTGACCAATTATTCCGAACCCGAGCAGGCCATCGTCGAGGGTTTGGTCAAGGTCGCTGAAAATTCAGGCATTGGGATGGACCGGGTCGACCAGGTAATCCATGGAACCACGCTCGCGACCAATGCATTAATCGAGCGCCGGGGCGCCGATACGGCATTCATTACCACCCAGGGATTTCGCGATGTGATCGAAATGCGCACCGAGGGGCGGTTTGAACAATACGACTTGAATCTGAGCCTGCCGCCGCCACTGATTTCGCGCGAACACCGCTATGTCGTGGCCGGGCGAATTGCCGCCAATGGCCGCGAACTGGTAGCGCTCGACGAGTCGGCGGTCGAGTGTATCGCGCAGACGATCAGGGCATCGGGATACCAGAGCGTGGCGATCGGGTTTATCCATTCCTACATGAATGGCGAACACGAGCAGCGCGCGCGGGAAATCATCAACCGCCTGGCGCCCGGTGTGAGCGTATCGATTTCGAGCGAAGTATCGCCGCAGATGCGCGAATTCGAGCGCTTCAATACAGTGTGCGCCAACGCCTTCGTCAAACCGCTGATGGCTTCCTACCTGGAACGGCTGGTAGAGCGGCTGAAATCGGTCGGTGCGGATTGCCCGGTGTTCATGATCCACTCCGGCGGCGGCCTGTTTTCAATCGATAGCGCGATCGAATTTCCGGTACGACTGCTCGAATCCGGTCCTGCCGGAGGCGCGATTTACGCGGCCGATATTGCCGCGCGCCATGGGCTCAATCGCGTACTTTCATTTGACATGGGAGGGACCACCGCGAAGATTTGCCTGATCGAGCAGCACACGCCCAAAACCGCACGCAGCTTCGAAGTGGCGAGAACTTACCGGTTTAAAAAGGGCTCTGGAATGCCGATATCGATACCGGTGATCGAAATGGTCGAAATCGGCGCGGGTGGGGGTTCTATCGGCTGGGTCGATGCATTACGCCAGATTCGCGTCGGACCCGAAAGCGCTGGCTCCGAGCCCGGTCCGGCCTGTTACGATAGGGGTGGTAAAAATCCGGCGGTGACCGATGCCGATTTACTACTCGGCCGCCTGGACGCGGATAATTTTGCCGGGGGCGATATAGGCCTGGTCGTCGATCATGCGGTCAAGGCACTCGATCGCGATATCGGTAAAAAACTCGATATGGACGCTGAAACCGCCGCGATCGGCATCTGCGAAGTGGTGGATGAAAACATGGCGAACGCGGCCCGTGTTCACGCGGTAGAAAGCGGCAAGGAACTCGGTGGCTTCACAATGATCGCCTTCGGAGGCGCGGCTCCCCTGCACGCCAGCCGCCTGTGCGAAAAACTCGGTATCGACGCGATGCTGGTGCCACCTGGCGCAGGCGTTGGTTCTGCGATTGGTTTTTTGCGTGCGCCGTTCGGCTTCGAGGCCGTTCGCGGAGCCTACCTGAAACTGAGCCAGTTCGATCCCGACTGGACCAATGGCCTGATTCGGGAACTCAGCGATGAAGCGGAAAAATTTACCCGTGCGGGTGCACCCGAGGGAGAATTGATACGTGAAATCAAGGCTTACATGCGCTACCAGGGTCAGGGTTGGGAGATCGTCGTGGTGCTGCCAAATCGGGATTTTGCCGCAGGTGACGCGCTTGAAATTCGGCGCCTGTTCGAGGCCGAGTACATCCGCCTGTTTGGGCGAGCGTTGGAGGGTCTCGATATCGAAATCATGAACTGGTCGGTGCAATGCAGTTCAACTTTGCCCGCAGTTGAGCCCGTGGTACCGGTATCGTCAGAGTCCTCACTTGCGCCAGATTCGAAACGCAGGATTTTCGATGCACGGGAGCAGACATTTGTCGAAGCCAGGGTATACCCTCGGGCGTCGATGGTGACTGGAACTAAGGTAAGCGGCCCGGCGATCATCGTCGAGAATGAAACCACGACAATTGTAAACGGCGCGTTCGAAGCCGTCATGCAGAGCGACCTGTGCCTGCTGGTGCGACGTAAACTTATGGAGGCCAAAGATGCAGACTAGCGGTATAACCAGCGTACACATGCAGGTGATGTGGAACCGCCTGATTTCGGTGGTCGAGGAGCAGGCGTTGACCCTGTTACGCACCGCTTTTTCCACCTCGGTGCGCGAGGCGGGCGATCTGTCCGCGGGCGTGTTCGATCAGGATGGAAAGATGATCGCGCAGGCCGTGACCGGCACCCCTGGCCATGTCAACGCGATGGCAGCGGCGGTGGGGAACTTTATCGAGGATATAGGCGCGGAAAATATATTCGAGGGCGACTCCTATATCACCAACGATCCGTGGAAGGGAACCGGCCATCTGCACGACTTTACCTTCGTCAATCCATCGTTTCGTAACGGCAGGCTGGTGGGTTATTTCGCCAGCACCGCGCATGTGGTCGACGTGGGAGGCCGGGGTTTCGGCCCGGATGCCAACGAAGTCTATGAAGAAGGCATTTACATACCGATCATGAAATTTGCCGAGCGTGGTGAAGTTGATATGCGTTTGATCCATATTATTCGCCACAATGTGCGCGAGGCCGATCAGGTCATCGGCGACCTGTATTCCTTATCCTCCTGCAACGATACCGGGCACAGGCGTTTGATGGATATGATGGACGAATTCGACCTGGATAATTTGAACGAGCTGCGCGATTATATTTTCAGCAACAGTTTGCGCGCGACGCTCGAGCAATTGAAAAATTTGCCGGCCGGTTCGTACCACAACGAAATGACCGTAGACGGTTACGATGCTCCGGTGGCGATGAAGGTGCGGCTCGATGTGTCGGAGCAGCAGGTATTGGCAGATTTCGAAGGCACATCAGGCCTGA
>JBGMRM010000101.1:0-6284 GCA_048061415.1 Gammaproteobacteria bacterium
TAAACATGACCACTATCTCCGATCAATCCCCGCTTGAGCACGACGGCCCACTGCCTGATTCCGCCGATGTCGTGATCGTCGGCGGCGGGATTATTGGCATCACCACCGCCTGGTATCTGTCCCGCCAGGGTCTCAGAATTCTGGTTTGTGAGAAAGGACGCGTGGCCGCTGAACAATCCAGCCGAAACTGGGGCTGGATCAGGCAGCAGGGTCGCGACGAAGCCGAATTGCCGATCATCATGGAGAGTATCCAGTTGTGGGAAAATCTGGGACGAGATATCGGCGTCGATATCGGCTTTCGCCGTGAAGGCAGCCTGTATTTGTGCGAAAACGAAGCAGAACTCGCACGCCACGACGAATTTTTATCGCTGTCCAAACAGTATGGTCTCGATACCCGACAACTCAATTCCAGCGAGTTATATGAACTGATCAGGGAAACTCCGCAAAAATGGAGGTCGGCGCTCTATACCCCCGGTGATGGGCGCGCCGAACCAACGCTCGCGGTTCCCGCCATAGCCCGGGCTTGCGCCCGCGAAGGGGTAACTATCCTGGAAAACTGTGCGGTGCGGAAAATCTCCACAGCCAATAACCGCGTCGATGGAATATCGACCGAACGAGGATTTGTCAAATGTACTAGCGTGGTCTGCTGTGGGGGCTCCTGGTCGGCATCCCTGCTAAACCAGTGCGGCATTTACCTGCCACAACTATCAGTCAAAGCCAGCGTTGCCAGCACCGCAAAAGCGCCATTGATTTTTAACGGTAATGCGGCCGACAACAGGCTCGCTTTTCGGCGTCGGCAGGACGGCGGCTACACGATCGCGTTGACCAGCTACCTGGAAGTATTTCCCTCCATACAAAGCCTAAGCCAGCTCAAAATTTTTCTGCCGCTATTGCGAATCTCCTTTAAAAAACTGAAACTTCGTATCGACAAACACTGGTTAGAACAATTTTTCCCGCAGAGCAGGTGGTCGGAAGAAGACATTAGCCCCTTCGAAAAATATCGCGTGCTCAATCCTGTCCCGACAGCAAAGACTCAGGCTCGATTGCGAAAAGTTCTCGATGATCGACTGCCGGTTATGCGCGAGGTTGGCATCACCGAGAGTTGGTCTGGAATGATAGATGCAACCCCCGATGCGGTACCGGTGATGGATCGCGTAGACGGATTCGAGGGATTGTTCGTCGCCACCGGCTTCAGTGGACACGGGTTTGGTTTAGGCCCTGCTGCCGGCAGAATAATGGCCGACCTGGTTCAAAATAATCGCGTCGAACATGATTTATCCCGGTTCCGGTTTTCGCGCTTCAGCGACGGTAGTCGATTAAAACTCGGGCCGTCTATCTGAAACGAGGCTGAAATACGCTTGTTATTCAACAAACTTATCTAATAGAATCAACCTGACATTTACTCCTGTATCCGGAATCTCAGCAATGACGCAGCAATCTGTTAGCGACATCACCGATGCGCCAGAGACTAAAAGCGATGAAACTGAATTCCGCTTTTTCGACAACCGCCAAAAATACCTCCTGTTCGTCAATACCTGTTCCGAAAAATGGGTGGTGGGTGAGCGAATCGCACAGGAGTTAAAGCATATAACCCCAACTCCCCCATCGATTCGTATTTTCGACGCCGGGATAGGCGATGGCACCGTATTGTCCCGGGTGTGGCGCGCGATGCACCATAGCTTCCCCAATTTCCCTTTTTCAATTCATGGTAAAGAAGTCAGTCTGGAAGATGTGCGCCTGACGCTCGAGAAACTCCCCGACCGTTTATATGAACATCCCGCCAGCTGTGTGGTATTAACCAACCTCTACTATTCGGAAGCCCCATGGCTAACCCCCCGTTCCCCCGAGGCGGCCAAAAATATGGTGTGGAAGGAAGTCGCGCTGAAAGGGAATTGCGCCCACGAATTCGAGCAACAAATTGTCGATTTGCACGGCTTTCTTTCCGAAAACTGGCAGGCACGCGCAGGGAAACACGGGAACCCGGTATACGAGCGCCCGGTCGCTCTGGTGTTGTATCGCGACGATCACCGATTCCTGCTCGATAACCTCATCCCCAAACAGGATTCACCGCGGGCCGATTTTGACCTGATCATTGCCTCGCAGCCCTACCGCGCGATCGCCTCTGCCGAGTCGAAAGCGAAAAATGTCGTCACACCTCTGGTACGTGCGCTGGCGCCGAACGGCCGCCTTATAGGCATACATTCGCTGGGCAACGACCCGGGCATGGATATAATTGAAACCGTCTGGCCGGGGCTCAATCCGTTTACCGTGAGCCGTCAGGAAATTCTCGAAGCGGTAAAAGACGAACTGGGCGACGAGGCCGAGGATTATTATTTTTCGGCCGGTAGCAATATCGAATCACTGTTCAACTACGAAATGCATACGTTGCCCAACGAGATCGGCAATTCAATCGGCACCTCCACTCTGCTTGCCGCCTGGAACGCGGCAACCTACGTCGCGCAGATTGAGGACAACAAACTTGAAGCGGCAATGACCGAAGATGCTTATATTACCGCCACGCGCAATGTATTGAAAAAACGCGGTGGCCTGTGGTTTCAAAACGAGTCCTATACGATTTTGCGTAAGTAAACAGGGCTTGTGATTTCAGCAGAAAGGTGAACTCGGTGCCCACTGAAGCTATCTACACGAGAGGAATCTATTAGTGAAAGTACAGTCGTTAGCTCACATGGTTCTGAAGGTTCGCGACCAGAAAAATGCAGAGGATTTTTATAACGGGGTCCTTGGCTTTCCGATTGTGGCCAGCAACAGCGATATCGGTATGACTTTCTTCAGTTTCGGAGAATACCATCACCACTTTGCGGTTATCGCAGTAGGCGCAGAAGCCCTCCCGGCCCCAGATGATTCGGTTGGGCTATATCATGCCGCGTTCAAGATAGGCAATAGCCTGAATGAACTAAAAGAAGCAAGAGACATCCTTGAGACGGCCGGAATCGATACTCTGGTGCGCGACCATATCGTCACCCAGTCGATTTATTTCGAAGACCCCGACGGCAACCCATTGGAATTCTATGTAGAGGGTTCGGACGTCTGGAAACAGGACCCCGGTATGATTGCGCGCGCAGGAACCGATCTAGAGCTGTAAAGTTTGATTAGAGGCTCCCTGGCCTGGTTAAGAAAAACGTCTTCAAAGGATCCTATATAATCTGATCGAGCGCCCGCTCAAGCGATGCCACTGTGCGATCTATATTGTGCAGCTTGTCGAGGCCAAACAGCCCCAGCCGAAAAGTACAATAGTCTTCCGGTTCATCGCATTGCAACGGCACACCGGCCGCGATCTGCAAACCCTGCGTGGCAAATTTGCTGCCGTTTTGCACGCCACCATCGCCGGTGTAGCATACCACCACACCGGGCGCCTCGAAGCCTCTGGCGGCAACACTCTTAAAACCTTTGCCGGCCAACAGGGCACGGACTTTATCGCCGAGCTCCTGCTGTTCGGCCATCACCTTATCGAAACCATAGGCTTCGGTTTCCAGCATCACATCGCGAAACCGGGCCAGCGAGTCGGTCGGCATGGTCGCATGGTAGGCGTGGCCACCTTTTTCATAAGCCTGCATAATAGATAGCCACTTGCCCAGGTCGCAGGAAAAACTGGTGCTGCTGGTCGAGCCTATACGTTCGAGCGCCATAGGACTCAACATCACCAGCCCGCAACAGGGCGACCCGCTCCAGCCTTTTTGTGGCGCACTGATAAGGATATCCACACCGCTGGACTGCATGTCGACCCACAATGTGCCGGAGGCTATGCAGTCGAGTACGAAAAGGCCGCCGGCCGCATGCGTAGCGTCGGCGACCGCGCTGATATAATCATCGGGTAGCAGTATGCCTGAGGAAGTTTCTGCATGTGGGGCGAACACCAAATCAGGTTTCTCCGACTGAATGGTTTGCACGACTTTTTCAATCGCGGCCGGTGCGAACGCGGCCTGGGAGCCCTCCTTTACCGGGTGGGCCTTCAGCACCGTGGAAGCCGAAGGAATATCGCCCATTTCGAAAATTTGCGTCCAGCGGTAACTAAACCAGCCGTTTCGAATCACCAGGCATTTCATGCCGGTTGCAAACTGCCGTGCGACTGCCTCCATCCCGAAGGTGCCGCTACCGGGTACGACCACGACAGCCTCGGCGTTATAGACTTTTTTCAGGGTGCGTGATATATCGTTCATCACCGTTTGAAAGGATTGCGACATGTGGTTCAGCGAACGATCCGTGTATACCACGGAGTATTCAAGCAAACCTTCGGGGTCAATATCAGCGAGTAAGCCGGGCATAATGTTTTATCCAGTCAGTCAGTGGTTTCAAAAATCGTGCGATTTAAAATTCCTTTTATCCTGCCTCGGGAAAAAAGTAAATAAGTACAAAGCCTGGTTAGCTCTCTTACTGGCAAGATCATGCGACAGCCTCAGGATTGATAATGCCTGACGAAAAAAGGAAATAAATGATTCAGATCAAAAAATTTAAATATCGTACAATTATTATATGCGAGTATTCAGAAGTGCGCGAGCGCATGAAGCGCGCAAACGCCATTGCATTAATATTAGTATTTGCTAATATACTCAAACTTATACACCCTTAGTAAGGTTGAGATTACCATGTCACCACGCCAACTTATCCTGTTTTGCCTGTTGTTGCCCGGAGCAGCCTTTGCCCAGCTCGAAACTACGGCGGTGCTACCTAGCGTCGGCGTCCTCGAGTACGAACTCGACGGAGTGGTCGAGGCCAGTAAACAGGCCACCCTCTCCGCAGAAGTCAGTGGGCGTATCGAAAAGGTCAACTTTGATGTCGATGATTATGTTCGAAAAGGCGAAATTATCCTCACAATTCGTGACAACGAATATCGCGCGGGCTTGCAAAAAGCCGAAGCTTCGTTAGCCGAAGCCACCACCGGCCTGCAGGACGCTAAACAGGAATTCAGGCGGCGTCAAAAATTGCGCGATCAGAAATTAATTTCGCAGGAAAATTTCGACCGGGCGAAGGCTAATCTCAAAACCGCCGAGGCGCGCGTCGAATCCGCCCAGGCTGTGGTGAGCGAAGCACAGGAACAACTCGACCGCACCATATTGCGCGCACCCTATAGTGGAGTCGTGGTAGAGCGCTTTGTAGAACCCGGCGAAAGCACCCAGGTCGGTCAAAAAATCATGAGCGGCTACGCCCAGGGCCAACTCAGGGTCAAGGCAAACGTGCCGCAATCGCTGATCGCCGCGGTACGCGAACGTCGAACCGCACGGGTGCTGCTGCTGGAAAGCGATACCTCGATTAACGCCAGCCGGATTACTATTTATCCTTTTGCCAACCCAAAGAACCATTCGTTTCCGGTGCGTATCGAGTTACCGGAAAACGAACTTGCCATCTTTCCCGGAATGCTGGTCAAGGTAGCTTTCGCGATCGGCACCACCAAACGCCTTTTAATTCCGGCCTCGGCACTGGTACAACGCTCGGAAGTCAACGCGGTCTACGTGCTCGACCAGCAGGGACGAGTTTCCCTGCGCCAGGTGCGTCCGGGTAATCGCTTTGGCGAGCAGATAGAAATACTCGCCGGTATCTATGCCGGTGAACAGGTTGCGCTCGACCCGGTGCGCGCGGGTATCGAGTTAAAGACCCAGTTGGGCGCGCAATAATGGCGGGGAATCTCGGATTATCCGGCCTGGTCGCGAAAAAATTCCTGCAATCGGAAATCACCCCACTGCTGGCCCTGGTCGGCTTTTTACTGGGGGTATTTGCGGTGATGATCACCCCACGCGAAGAAGAACCCCAGATAGATGTCACCTTCGCCAATGTGTTCATAGCATTTCCTGGCTCCACCGCTGCCGAGGTCGAGCAAATCGTCAGTATCCCGGCGGAGCAGGTGTTGTCGGAAATCGTCGGTATCGAACACGTTTACTCGGTATCCAAACCTGGAATTTCGATTCTGACGGTGCAGTTTCAGGTCGGCATAAAACGCTCGCAGGCTATCGTCCGGCTGTACAACAAAATTTACTCTAACCAGGACTGGTTACCACGCAACACCGGCATTGCGCAGCCGATCGTCAAACCGCGCGGCATAGACGATGTGCCGATACTGTCATTAACCCTGTGGAGTAAAGATGAAAATCGCGCGGGTTATGACCTGCTGCAAGTGGCGCGTGCGCTCGAAGCCGAACTTAAACGTGTATCCGGTACTCGTGATATTTACTCGATCGGTGGCAGCGAGCAGGTGGTGCGCATTTTGCTCGACCCGGCACGGCTGGCGGGCTAGGGCATCGGTCTCGATCAAATCAGGCAGGGGCTGAGCT
>JBGMRM010000102.1:0-6263 GCA_048061415.1 Gammaproteobacteria bacterium
GAAGTCGAATCAATACTGCAAAAAGACAGTCTCGATATAGATGACGATGACCGGGAGATTATCCGCCGGAAAGTACAGGCTGATGACTGCGACAAAATCATCATCACCCATGGCACCGACTCCATGGTGGACACCGCGATGCGCCTGCTCGATATCGAAGATAAAACCATCGTTATCGCCGGGGCAATGCAACCAGCTCGCATGCGTTACAGCGACGCCGCTTATAATATGGGGTTCGCGACCAGTGCCGTTCAGCTGTTAAAACCCGGTGTTTACGTGGCGATGAACGGTCAGGTATTTGACCCCAGAACCACGAAGAAAAACATCGAACTAAGCCGTTTCGAATCATCCCTCTGAGCGATTCATTAGTCAGTTGCACTTAGTGGTTATCCGCGGGTCAAACTTGACGCCTAGCCGATAAAACATTACAACATCAACTCACAAAATCGGAATAGTCCCCTGTGATGAACAACCGCTCGATCGCCAAAATTTTGTTACCTGTTGTCGTTATTGCGATCGCAGCCGGCGTGTTTCAATACTTAAAAGGCAGCAAACCAGAAAGAAAGACGCCCGAACTGAAGGAAAAAGTCTGGCAGGTTGAAGTTATTCCAGCGATAGTACAAAGCCTGCGGCCGAGCCTGACGCTTTATGGTAGCGTCGAATCGCCCGAGCTACTACAGGCTGCCGCTCCCGGAGCGGGCATCATTAGCAAAGTGCTGGTGCAAAACGGATCACGCGTCAATACCGGCCAGTTATTGATAAAAATGGATCGACGCGATTTCCAGTATGAACTGGTGCAGGCAGAATCCGATCTGCGGGATATTGAAAACCAGATCAGCGAAATTCAAATTCGTAATCGCTCCAACCAGGTCGCACTCAAAACCGAGCGCGAACTACTGCAACTTGCTGAGCAGGAATTGCAACGAATGCAAAAGTTACGCAAGCAAAACCTCGGGTCCGATTCGGCCCTGAACGAAGCGCGCAGCACCCTGGGCCGGCAGCGGCTGTCGGAGATATCTCGTGCGCTCGAAGTCGAGAGTTTTCCGGTGCAGCTGGCCAAGCTCGAGGCTATGCGAGACCGCCGCCAGTCGAAGTTCAGGGATGCCAACCTGATGATCGAGCGTAGCGAAGTGACCGCGCCATTCGATGGCGTGATTAGCGCCACGATGGTTTCAGTCGGTGATCGCGTTTCAACCGGCCAGATCCTGATAAGCCTGTATCCAGCCGATAGCCTCGAAATTCGCGCCCATATTCCGGCGCGATATATTACGCGAATCCAGCAGGCTATGGCCGAAGAAATCACCCAGTACGCCAGTATTACTCTCGCCGACGGAAATCTCCAACTCGCTTTAAAGCGGCTCGCCGGCGAAGCCAAACCCTCGGGCGTCGATGCCTACTTTCAGGCAGGCCAGTCCAGCCATGGTTTGCGCCTCGGCGCCCTGTTACCATTGAGCCTCTACTTACCCGCCGAGGATGGGGTAATTGCAGTTCCCTATCAGGCAATATATGGTAATTCGAGGCTCTACCTGTTGAAAGAAGATCGTCTGCAGGGCATAGAAGTTGAATCGGTCGGCCAATATAACGATGTCGATGGCACCACTAAGTTACTGGTAAAAAGCCCGCAAATTAATCCGGGCGATCAGATTGTAATCACCCATTTACCTAACGCGGTGAATGGACTCAAGGTCAGGAGTGTCGATGATGAAGCATCGCAATGACATTTTAGGTCTGTTCGCGAATCACCGGGTCGCACCTAATTTACTGATGGCGATGATGATCCTGGCCGGGATCATTGCGCTCAAAAAACTGAATGTGCAATTTTTCCCCACCTTCGCGCTGGACACGATAAGCGTGTCCACCACCTGGAGTGGCGCGAGCGCCGAAGACATCGAAACAGGCATCACGATCCCGTTCGAGCAACGCCTGCGCAGTGTCGACCGGCTCAAGGAAATGAGTTCTACATCGGCACCAGGCATTTCGAGTATTACCCTGATATTTGATAGCGGTACCGACATGGTGCTCGCACTCGATAGTGTGAAAAAGCAGGTCGACGATTTCACCAGTCTGCCGGATGAAGTGGACAAGCCAAAAATCGCCCAGAATTTGCGCTATGAATCGGTGGCAAGATTACTGGTTACCGGCCCCCAGAGCCCACAGGAACTACGCATCATAGCGCGCGAATTCGAACGTGAATTACTGGCGCGAGGCATAGACAGGATAGAAATCAGGGGATTACCGCAGGATTCGGTGCAGATTTCGGTACCCTCATCACAGATGCGGCGTCTCGGTCTCGGGCTCGACGAGCTTGCCCGTCGCATCGACGACGCGAGCCAGGATTTACCGGCCGGGTTGATGGGAGAAAATGACGGCACGAGAGAAATTCGTAGCATGAATCAACGCCGAACACCGCTTCAGTTTGGGGAATTGAGCGTTGTCAGCGAACAGGACAGGCGCATCAACCTGGGTGATATCGCCAGCATCGAACGCAAGCCTAAAAAGGGTACACCGTCAATCACCGTGGGTGAGGGCAATGGGGTGGTGCTGATACTGCGACGCAGCGAAAACGGCGATTCGCTCGAATCTGCCAAAATTTTACAACAGTGGCTGGACGAAACCAGGCCAACGCTACCGCCGACGATAGAGATTCAGCTGTTTAACCAACGCTGGGAATTGATCAAGGACAGAATCATGCTATTGCTAAAAAATGGTGGTGGCGGACTCGCGCTGGTTTTGATTATCCTCTACCTGTTTTTATCAACACGGGTGGCTTTCTGGGTCGCGGTCGGCATTCCGGTTTCGTTTATGGCTACGCTCGCCGCACTTTACCTGGTTGGCGGCAGTATCAACATGATTAGCCTGTTTGCCCTGATTATGGCGCTCGGCATTATTGTCGACGATGCCATTGTGGTCGGTGAAGACGCGCAGGCACACTACGATATGGGCGAAGACCCGTTGAAAGCCTCGGAAGGAGGCGCACGGCGCATGCTGGCGCCCGTGATGGCATCGTCTTTAACGACGATTGCGGCGTTTTTGCCGCTGCTGCTGATTGGTGGTCACATGGGCAATTTCATGAGGGCGATCCCGATTGTGATCATTGGTGTGATCGTAGCCTCCCTAATCGAAAGTTTCCTGGTCCTGCCCGGGCATTTGCGCCATGCCTTCGTACACGGACACGATAAACCTCTATCCCGGACCAGGATTTTCCTGAATCGTCGGTTTGACCTGTTCCGCGATCGCCTGTTCAGGCCGTTGGTCCACCTCGCGATCGAATTTCGCTGGACTACCATCGCCAGCGCCTTTGGATTTCTATTGCTGGCTGCGGGCCTGGTTGTGGGTGGGAAAATCGGCTGGCAATTCTTTCCTTCGCCGGAGTCGACCACGATTTATGCCAATGTACGATTCGTCGCCGGAACTTCGCAGGACATCGTCGATAACTTCCTCGAACAGGTGGAACAGGAACTACAAAATACCATAGCGTCTTACGATGAAAAAATCGTGTCTACCTACTATACCCTGCATGCTTCGAGTGTCGGTCATGGACGGGATATTACCGGTGAACGCATCGGTTCACTGTACGTTGAGTTACTGAGTTCCGAACAGCGCGAGACTGAAAATCGAGATTTTATTCGAAACTGGCGCGAGCGCATCAAGCTACCCGCCGCTATCGATAACTTCCTTATATCGTCGCGTCGAGCCGGCCCTGCGCAGGGTGATCTCAATATCCGCCTCACCGGAACTTCCGCACGGCAGTTAAAAACAGCGGCGCTCGAACTGGCCGAGGCCTATGCCGGGATTCCGGGCGTTAGCGTGATCGACGATGATTTACCCTATGGGCGCGAGCAATTGATCTATTCGCTGAGCCCGGCATGCGAAGCGCTCGGTCTGTCGATCAACGACATCGGAAAGCAACTGCGCGCAGCCTTCGACGGTATCATTTTGCAGCGTTTCCAGGAGGGCGCCGATGAAATAGAAGTACGCCTGCAATTGCCCGACGCCGAACAGCGTAGTCTCAGTAGCCTGTTCCAGCTACCAATCCAGTTACCGAGTGGTGAATTTGTACCGCTCGAAAGCGTCGCTAACTGGTCTTCAAACCAGGGCTTCGAAACCCTTCGGCACTTCAATGGCCTGCTATCGGTAGACGTTAGCGGCGATGTAAACCCATCGATCAACAACACCTCCGAAATTATTGAAGATTTGGCGCAGGTAACCCTGCCTTCGTTAGCGAGCCGCTACGGTGTCAATTACAGTGTCGAAGGTCACTCAGCCAGTGAGCGCGAGACATTCACCGACCTGAAATCCGGCATAGTGGTCGCATTGTTGATGATGTACCTGGTACTCGCCTGGGTTTTTTCATCCTACGGCTGGCCGCTGCTGGTGATGTTGACGATACCCCTGGGGTTGACAGGCGCGGTACTCGGCCACTGGATGATGGGAATGAATATGACCCTGCTGTCACTATTCGGCTTTTTTGGCCTGTCGGGAATCGTGGTCAACGATTCCATCATCCTGGTTATTTTTTACCGGCAGATTCGCGACGCCGGCATGTCGACCTACCAGGCACTGGAAGAAGCCGCGTGCAAACGATTACGCGCAGTATTATTAACCTCCCTGACCACCATCGCCGGATTGACGCCCTTGCTATTTGAAACCTCCAGGCAGGCGCAATTTCTCATTCCGATGGCAGTATCGATCGCCTTCGGACTCGCATTCGCAACCCTGCTCATCCTGCTGGTGATTCCGGCGATGCTATCGATATACGAAGATGCGCATGACTGGTTTGGCGGCGATGTCGGAAAGTTAGACCTGGCCCCTTAACTGTTATCAAATCTCTGGAAGGCGCAACCACCGGTATACTTTTACAGGAACGCTGTAAACCATCCGTGGGCGCTCTCACGCGACATCCCTGTCGCGCAAGGTCCTGTAAAAATATACCAGTGGTTACGCCTATATAGGGAGGATATCTCGGGTGGAAGGGCTCAAAACCTTATTTTTTCATGGACGAAAAAATGAGCCTACATAGAAGTATACATGGCGTGTTTTGAACGCTTTCATCCGAGATCGCCTAGCACCAATGCCAGAAATTTTATTGTGCCATAATTGCAGATAATAAATAATCGAGACAGCAGTAGGCCTTGGTGCCGTAATGACAGGGTGTTAACTATCGGTGCCGCCGACGGTGATCTGGTCGATTTTCAGGCTCGGCTGGCCGACACCGACGGGTATCGACTGGCCTTCCTTGCCGCATACCCCGACTCCCTGATCAAGCTCCAGGTCATTACCTACCATTGAAACCAGCCCCATCACTTCGGGACCGGAGCCGATCAGGGTGGCGCCCTTGACCGGTGCGCCGATTTTACCCTTTTCGATCAGGTAAGCCTCGGACAGGGAAAATACAAACCGACCCGAAGTGATATCTACCTGGCCGCCGCCGAAGTTGACCGCGTACAGGCCCTTATCGACCGATCGAATGATTTCTTCCGGGTCACTTTCGCCTGCGAGCATGTAGGTATTGGTCATGCGCGGCATCGGTAAGTGAGCAAAAGATTCGCGCCGACCATTGGAAGTCGAACGTGTCCCCATCAATCGAGCATTCATCTTGTCCTGCATATAACCCTTGAGTACGCCTTTTTCGATCAGCGTGGTGCACTCGGCCGGTACGCCTTCATCGTCGATGCTGAGCGACCCTCTTCGATTTTCAATCGTTCCATCGTCGACTATGGTGCACAACGTGGAGGCGACCTTCTGGCCTATTTTATTGCTGAATGCGGAGGTACCCTTGCGGTTAAAATCGCCTTCGAGTCCGTGGCCGACTGCTTCGTGCAGTAACACACCAGGCCAGCCGGGCCCCAGCACTACCGGCATAGTCCCGGCAGGTGTCGCGACGGATTCAAGATTGGTGGTGGCCTGGCGCACCGCATCACGCGCCAGTTCAAAGGCACGGTCGGTATCAAAAAATACATCATAGGCGTGGCGTCCGCCAGCACCGGCAGAGCCTTGCTCACGGCGCCCTTTGTGGTGCATCAAAACCGTTACATTGAGTCGTACCAACGGTCGAATATCACTGGCCAGGGTGTTGTCGGTGGCCGCGACCAGGATATGATCGATACCACCCGAAAGCGAGATAATCACCTGTTCTATGCGCTCGTCGAGCGAGCGGGTATAGGTATCCAGTTTTTTCAGCAGCGCAACCTTGTCGTCGGCGCTACGCCCATCGACAGGATTATTGTGCGTGTACAGGGCATTGAATGTCTGCGTGTTAAGGG
>JBGMRM010000103.1:0-6249 GCA_048061415.1 Gammaproteobacteria bacterium
CTCTCATGATGGTTGAGTGCGATTACCGATCCGGTTTGAATATATCGAGACTGACTATTGGACAAAATCGCATGACCGATGGTGGTATGGGTTTGCATGGCCAGCCATTCTGCCTGTTCAAACTTTGCCGGCTTGAGTAAAATTCTATCTTCGATGCCAATCTTGCCGATGTCGTGCATTGGTGCGGCGTATTCGATTTCTTCGCTTTCTCGCTCGCTCAGGCCAAGCGCTTCGGCAATTTGCCTGGAGTATTTGGCCATTCTCACCACGTGATAACCGGTCACCTCGTCACGATATTCGCCTGCCTTAGCGAGCCGTAACAGGGTTTCTTTTTCACGCGAGGCTATTTGCTGTGTTGCCACTTCGACCTGACGCGCGAGCCAGTCAGCCCGGTCCTGTATGATCGATTGTTGTTCGTGCAGTTTTAACAGGTTACGGCAACTGGTTCGGCACTCAATTTGATCGATAGGGCGGGTGAGGAATGCGGTGGCGCCAGCCTCCAGTGCATCGTAGCGAACCGATTTTTCACTGACCACGGTAATCATCATAATCGGTATATCCTGGCAGGACGATTTTTCACGGATCTTGCGAATCAAATCGACACCGTTGATATCCGGCATGCGGTAGTCGGTGACGATCAGGTCGGGATGATTACTGTCGAGCCAGCTTAACGCCTCCAGTGGATTATCGAAGGCATCGACGCTAATGTCGTCTTCGATTTGCTGGATGATTTTGGCCAGGATGGTACGACCGGTAGATTCGTCGTCAACGATTAATACTTTTCGCTGGCGCCGCAACACGCTCAGACGGCGGGCATTCTCGTATGGTTCTACGTTTGATTTGTTTTTTATTTTGCTGGTATTGACTGTATTCGAAATCAAATTTCGTTACTCCGGAATTGATTCTAATAGCAGGACAGTAAAGTTTAGACTTAATTTGCTATTAATCTAGTAAAATTCGACCGAATTTAGACCCCCGTCACGAAAATGTGAGGTATTTAACATTAAAAAATTCAATGGAATCAGCTTATTACAGATAATAAGTCAGAATTACCATTAAAAACAAGCACTAAGTTAACGTGAAATTGAGTCAGACATTGATCGTGTAGCCAGTTTACAGGCTCCAATCGCTATCCATAACGAAACATTTAGCGCTGCTATTTTGATTTAAAATGGGAATGAAAATGCTAAGATCTATTCATTATTGATAAACCGTTTACCTTACCAATGCGTATTCAATCTATCACTTTCCTGTGCCTGTCATTTCTGGTGGTCGTGGCAGGGTTTGCCAATTCGGATTCGGGATTCGAAGACAGAGTTTCGCTGGCGATCAATGGTGTGAATTACAATCTGGAAATCGCCAAAACTCAACAGCAACGATCCCGGGGTTTGATGTTTCGTACTCGTCTGGCCGACAGGGAAGGGATGCTGTTTGTTTTCGCCAGATCGGGGGAGCACCGAATATGGATGAAAAATACGCTGATTCCCCTAACGGTTATCTGGCTGGATGAAAATGAATCGGTTATTACCATTAAGCAACTCGAACCCTGCAAAACGGACCCTTGCCCGAGTTTTGGCGCCTCCCGGCCTTCCAGATATATCATCGAATTAAATGCCGGACCCCATGATATAAAACCCGGGGACAGGCTCCCCGGTCTCAAATTGCTCGAGTAGCCACCGCCTTTGCGAAATGGTCGTGTTAGCGGTTCCCACCACGGCATAAGTCCCCCCCGGGAACAATACGTCGTCTCGCGGTAAGCGTAATTTCGGGGCTATGTTTAAAAAAACAATGAAATATCTTTGTGCACCGCCAGACAGGAAGCAACGCTTTCTGCCTGTTCATCGGTGAGTCTTTGCTGCAGGCGCATGCCGATGGTATTGCTGATCGACTGTTCGTAGGTCTGGAGTTCCGGCATCAGCTCCCTGGCAGCGCGACCACGCCAGGATATTTCCAGTTCAAGCCTTTCTATCGCTACGCGCAATTCGCCGATGGCCTTTTCCGGATCGGGGTTGTTTCCACGCAATGCCCGCCTCGCCCTGGAAAGTTTGGACCTAACCGGATCGGTATTGGTGAACGCATCGAATTTTGCGGTAAGTTCCCTGATCGACTTCATCGCCTGGTCGGCAGGGTCGTTCAGAATGATTTTCTTAACCGCTTAGTTTTTCAGGGGCATTTTGTGCCTTATAACGGGACTTTTCAAGTTTTAGCCGTTTGTCTGATCATTGATTCGAAGGTGTGGGGCTTGCGAAAGCATTGATAGTGATCAGCTTTTATTTAGCCGGTTGCGCTTGTTTAGGAATATCGAGAAGAACATCCCAGGCCTCGAGCACTGCACTATCGGGTTCTGGACAATTAGCCCGAAAAAAATACTCGGGAATATTGCCAGGATGCAATACCTGCTGCGGGTGTCCCTTGGGGAAACTGGCTCTATGGTCGAAAAACAGGAAGGCCCGAACGGGTACATCGGGTGCGTGCTCATGGATCGCGTTTATTTGATACTCCAGGTCGAATAGCGGATTTTTGAATTTGAAACTTTTTTGACCGATCACCTGGGTCCAATCGGGGATATTCTCGGCACAATAAATATTTCCGGAAAAAGGCTTAAGAGAGATCAGCAGAATTGAATCGTGAAGCAAAACCAGTCGATCGATTTTATAGCTACCACCCAATCCATCCGGAATTCTTAGATTGGATTCCTGTTTGATACCCAGTCTGTTCAGGCAACGCCGAGTATTCCATTCCAGCCATAAATGCCGAATCCTGTTTCGATTGATAAATACGACTATGGCGCCCGCCAGCACGATGATGGCGATCGGCAACAGGGCGTTATTTTGCCAGTTCTGCATGGTGAAGTTTTCGAATTTCATGGGAGCGCATGATAACGAATTGAATCTAAATTTCTACGACTGTTTGGCGTTGTACTGATACTCGAAAAGCATATACTGAATTCGGCAGAAATAGACGAAGCCTGGTTCCAAATTATTATGACTATACCCCTGACCCAGCCTACACTCATGGTCAAACAGCTGTTCGACCGGGAGAGCTGTACTTATAGCTATCTGCTGGTCGATTCCAAAACCCGGGAAGGTGCGCTGATTGACCCGGTGCGCGAGCAATTTGACCGCGACATGCAGATAATCAATGAACTGGGTATCGAACTGCTTTATACGATCGAAACCCATCCGCATGCCGACCATGTCACTTCTTCGGGAAAAATACGCCAGACTACCGGCGCCAGGATAGTTTTTGGCGAGAGTTCCGGTATTCAGGCGATCGATATTTCAATCGGGGATCAGCAGGAACTGACCCTGGGACATTACCGCTTACGGGCGATCGCCACGCCAGGACATACTGCCGCCTGCACCAGTTATTACGTCGATGGCATGTTATTTAGTGGTGATACGCTGTTAATCAGAGGCTGTGGCCGTACCGATTTCCAGGATGGGGATCCAGCCACGCTTTACGATAGCATCACGCTAAAATTGTTTAGCCTGGGCGATGAAACCATCGTCTATCCGGCGCACGATTACAATGGCAGAAGCTGGTCGACCATCGGCGAGGAACGGAGGTGGAACCCGAGGCTCGGTAACAACCGGGACAAGCAGTCATTTGTCGATCTGATGAATAACCTGAATCTCGACCTGCCGAAGAAAATAAACGAGGCTGTGCCGGCCAATACCAGCGTCGGCGTTAACTTTGACCCGCGACGCTACCTGTTGCACGATTTTACCATGGACGATTTGCACGACGTCTGGCGCTCTTTACCGGACAATACGCTGATCATGGACAATCGCACGGTCGAAGAATTCGCCAAAGGTCATGTACCGGGAAGTAGCAATATACCGCTGGGTACCGAAAACGAACATGTCGAAGCGTTAAGGGAATTCAATCAGGTTTATATCTACTGCCGCTCTGGCCGACGCGCTCAGACTACTTTCACCAACCTGGGCCTGCAGGGGCTGGATCATTTAACCTGTATCAGCCACAGCGGTATGCCGAACTGGCTCGATGCGGGATACGCAGTGGAAACTGGACAGGATTGAATTATTTCCTGAGACTGATCGGGGGGTTTCCCCGGACCTGCAACGGGTCCATTGTTAGCAGCCACTTCCTGGCCAGGTCGGGGTGCTTTAGGCCGCTGGTTGATAGGTATTAGTCAGTGTGCCGATGCCGTCAATATCAATGTCAACGACGGTATCCGGTTTCATGGTTTTAACACCCAGCGACGTTCCACAGGCGATCACATCGCCGGGATGAAGCGTCATATCGCCTGAAATCAGGCTGACCAGTTCCATCGGCGAGAAGAACATATCCGAAACGGGATAGTTCTGGCGCTCCTCACCATTCACCAGGGTTCGTATCCTGAGCGAATCAGGATTGCCAAGTTGCGCGATACAGGGACCGATGATACCAAAGCCATCGAAACTCTTAGCACGGGTCCACTGAGGAAATGCATCGTATTTGAATAGCAGGTGAATTGCTGTTACATCGTTGACGCAGGTGTAACCAAAAATATAGTCGGCAATATTTTCTCCATTGACGCCCTTGCAGGTTTTGCCAATGACGACGCCTAACTCACCCTCGTAAATGAGGCGGCCGTCGTAACCGTTGGGATGCACGATCTCGGCGCCATGTCCGGAAACACAACTCTCTGGTTTAATGAAGTAGAACGGGAATTCTGGCCGTTCAAGATTTTGAGCCTCCGCCAGTTGATGAAAATTGTTCCACATCGCAACGATCTTGGTGGGTTGGCAGGGTGCGAGTAGTTGCACCTCTTTGAGGAAAAGTTTTTCGCCGGTGTCTCTCGGATTTTGGTACATATCGCCTTCATGGCAAAGTATTGAATCGTCTTCGAGTATACCGAATCCCTGTTGACCGGCGTGTTCGTAGCGTACCCACTTTTTAGACATAAGTTTTTCCTGCTTAAAATGCCAGTTAGTTAATCTAGTAATTATAGGCCTGTGATCGCCTGTTAAATACTACTCTTAAGGCGTTATTGTGTATAAACTGCGTCGTCTGTTTTCGATGATTTTAACTGAAACCACAAATTTCAGGCCCGGGAAATAAAGATGGATATCGCGTGCTTTTCAGGTGGGCTAATGGCCGGAATTATTCGCAGTTCCGGGCAATCCGAAGCACCGGGCGCGGGTGGCCTATGAGCAATTCACAGTCGCGTCGTATTCAGGCAGCCGCCACCTGGCTGTATGAGGAATACAGCCTGTTCTATCGGGAATTCCTGATGATTCTTGATCTGGCGAAATTAGCCTTCGAGAAACGCGACTTTGCGAGTTCTGTCCGCGTCAGCGCTCGCAGGCTGTCGCTCTACAGCGCCAGTATTATCGATGTCAGTGCAAAATTGAGGCGGGCCTATCCCGAGATACATAACGATGAAAACCAGTGGGGGAAAGTCGAGTCGCACTATCGGCAACTCATAAGAGGTGAATATGCCGAAGACATTGGCCGCGCCTATCTGCATTCACTTCGACGTAAAATCTACCAGGGGGAATGGCGCACGGCGGACTATTCATTCTCTGAAATGATATCGGCGTCTGAAGAAAATTTATCGAAGCTGGTCATTTCAATCGAGTTAGACGGGCATTTGCCCAAAGAGGTGGTTGAAGAATTATTAATGGTTCCGGACTTCATTCGTAGTTTCTCGAATATCCAGGATGATGCACAGCGAACAGCGCAACGTGTGGCCGAGAATATTGCACGCACGTCTCGTCGGGAAAACCGCCTGATTCGGGTTGAAATGATCAATACAGGTTTTTATCGCAATCGGGGTGCATACCTGGTCGGGCGGCTGATTTTTGATAACGACAGTTTCGCGCCACTGATCATCGCGCTACTCAATGACGAATCGGGAATATTCGTCGACGCAGTGTTAACCAGTGAAACCTATGCCCACAATATTTTTAGCTCGACGCTGGCCAATTTTCATGTGACTACTACCTACTACCACGAAGTGAGCGCATTATTGAAAGACATTATGCCGAGGCGGCCTTTAGGACTGCACTACACCACGATCGGTTATAACCACCTTGGAAAAGTTGCAGTGATGAGCGAACTCGAGTCGGAGTTGCTTGAAGCCGAAACGTGTCTGGAAACTGCAGTGGGCTCGAAGGGAACCGTTGCGATGGGATTTTCGTCGAAAAACTCAGCCTATAATCTGAAAGTAATTCGTGACAGGCCAACGGAAAAATATAAGTGGGGGAAGTTTGAAGGCCTGGAATCGGTAATCCGAAAATA
>JBGMRM010000104.1:0-6225 GCA_048061415.1 Gammaproteobacteria bacterium
CTGCCGCTTCACAGTGGGTGAATGCGATCATCGGCACCTTGATATTTTTCTCGCCTATTTGACGCACCCCGGTAACCGCTCCTTTCGAGTGACCACTGATCAACAGGACATCGGGTTTGAGTAACTTGACCTTGGTCAGAATCGCACTCATATCCGACAGATCACGCGGCAGGGCTGCGTCGATGACGACTTTCATGCCGAGTTCATTGGCCATGTCAATCACGCCCGCGCGAACGTCGAGTGAGAAAGGATCCTGTTCTACTGCTATGGCAACCGTAACCGAAGACGCAGGTTTGCCCATTTCCTTGGCTTTTTCGGCCGCGAGGACAAGCGCCGGTGCCAGGTACTGCTCGGAAGTTGACAAGACCGCAAACAGATACTTATAGCCTTTGTTAAACAAAGAGCGAGACGCGCCTTCCGCTTCCACCATCGGAATCTTGTACTTCTCGGTGACAGGCGCGATGGCCTTGGTCAGTCCCGAGGAATAGGGCCCAAGCATATATTGAACCTTGTCCTGGCTAATCAGGCGTTCGGCCAGTGTCGCACCGCGGTCGCCCTTGGACTCGTCATCGTAATAGATGACCTTAAAGTTGTAGCATTTGCCGCCGACCTTGACACCACCGTTTTCCTTAATGACTGAAATCCCGTATTCGTATCCTTTCTGGGCGTGGATACCATTGGTCGCGTATTTACCGGTTAGTGAAATTGCCGATCCAAGCACGATTTCACCGCAGTCCGACGTAGCGAAGCTGGCCTGCGAAAACGACATCGCAATACCAGTCACCAACATGGTAAATATAGATACTTTTTTCATCTTACTCTCCTCTGGTTGTTACTGGTCAAGCCGCTTTATCATATTAAATCGCGGTTGTGACCACTTTAAATTATAGTTTTCTCAATCCCCGTTAATAATACCGGATCAAATATCCGTCCGGGGCGGTGATTCGAACTTATTAAATTCGAGTGTCGCGTAGTATGCCTCAAGTATTACTCAGACTCCAGTTCCCGTAGATAGCGTTATTGGGGTCAACGTTATTGGCGTCAGGTATTATATTCCGATAATTTCTAATTCACCACATTCCTGGTTTAAATCAATTCATCTTTCCGATCGTCGGTTTCACCGAATCGGCTCAGCGCCGGGGCCTTTAATCCCTCGTATAGTTTTTCCAGGTTGGCGTTTATTTCTCTGCCCTGTTGCTCGAACAGGCTGTTGCCGTCGAGATCGCTCTCGACCAGGAAGGGGCCGAAATTCTCTACTTCGAATACCCACATCGCCTGTGCGTTACCCAACTCCTCCAGCCAGTGCACTTCGTGCACACGCTTGATACCGCGCCCGAGCAAAGCCCCGGTACCGTAGCCGACCGTGGTCAGGTAAATCGCCCCGACCGGTACAAACAGGTCTCGATAATTCTGCTCCGACATACCGCCCTTGCCGATGATCATTTTTGCATTTGACAACCTGAACCAGTCGGCCATCCACTGGGAGAAGCGAAAACTTGCGGTTGCAGTCACGCCACCGACCTTATACGAACCGTCTGCGCCTACCGACGCCGCCGGAGAGCAATGAAAATTAACGTTACTCAGGTCGGTCAGCCCCGCAGGGAGTGGATCGCCGTTTTCGATTATCTTTTTATAGACCCCTTCGCGCGCGGTGTAGATCACGCCGTCGAGATAAACCACCGTGCCTGTTTTCAGCCCAACCAGATCCTCTGGCCTGACTGGGACCTTCAGCCGGATTGGCTGGAACTGTTTTTTTTCACTGACCATTCGATCGACTCTCTTCTCATGTAAGGCGTAAACCATTGCGGGTCGCCGCGATATTCTGCGTTACCCTGTGCATCCAGGCGCACGGTCGCGCGCCGTGACGACAGGCAAAAAGTATGCACGCTCATCGGCATGCCGCCGGTATGCGTATAACCCACTTCGATATGGCAATCGGCGACCATCGAAGTACCGACAAAACCCATCGCTCCCATACCGATACTGTTGCCGAGCTTCTTCAACTCCTGCTCCAGTTCGGCGATCTTTGAATCGGGATGGCGGTCGCCGACGATGCGCAAACAGGCCGCCTGCTTGCCGAGTACCATGGTGATATCTTTGGAGCCACCCAGGCCCACCCCGACGATCGCCGGCTGGCAGGCGAGCCCTCGTTTACCGAACGCAATCAGGGTATCGAGGAAGAAGCGCTTGATTCCATCGATACCATCGCCCGGAAACAACATGCGGTAATCGGTGCCGAACAGCCCACCCTTGTGCACCGTGGTAATGTCGATCCAGTCGGCGTCGGGTTCGAAACTCCAGTCGATTTCGGGCGCATTGATACCGACATTATTATTGTGGTCGGTGCGCCACAGCGGATGTACCCGGTTCGGGCGTAACGGGATGTCCTGAGTCGCTCGCGCGGTGGCAGAGCGCAGGGCTGCTTCGAGCGCGACAAAGCCTCCTTCGAATTTCGCCTCGTTACCGATTTTAACGTAATAGCGTGGCAGCCCGGTATCGGCGCACATAGGCCGGCGGTCTTCAGTCGCCGCGTCCCAGTTATCCAACATGGTTTCCAGCACGAAACAGGAAAGATCGCCCTTTTCCCATTTCGCCATATCCTCGATGCCACGCCGGTAATCCTCAGGGATATCAATCGCCGCGTTGGCCGAAATCTGCCAGGCTGCCTGTTCGATTTGACTCTGTTTAATCATTGGTCTCCCCCGTGATTTGAAGTTGCAGGCGGCGCATCGTCGTCGAGCAGGGATTCACCCGGTTTGACGATCGAAAATTCCACCGGTGCCCGTTGCACCCTGATTTCGTCCTGTACTCGCCGCACCAGGGTGAAATAGGAATCTTCCAGACTACCGGCGTCGCTAAAGTCTTCACGGTAGTGTGCGCCACGAGAATTTTCGCGCGAAAGCGCCGCGCGGGCGATTATTTCGGACACGTCGATCAAACTCTGCAGATTCAGCCAGTCGTGCCAGCTCAAATTAAACACTCGATTATCATCTGCGAGGCCGGTTTCGAGTAACTCCGATTTCAGACGACCCAGTTTTTCCAGCCCTCGATGCAACCCCTCGCTGGTGCGCAAAACCCCGACCTCGTCCCACATGATATCCATCAACCGGCTCCTGATCGAATTAATATTACCCGCAGGCTTTTTAAACGGTACTAATATACGACTGATTTCTTCATCGACTCTCGACAGTTCCGGATCCTGCCAGCTTTTAACACCGCTGAGATCAGCAGCCATTATATCACCGGCAATACCGCCAAACACGGTAGAATTAGCGACGCCATTGCCGCCCAGACGATTGGCGCCATGTGCCCCACCCGCGTCTTCCCCGGCCACGTAAAGACCCGCGAGTTCGCAACGGGTGTCGGTATCGACCACCACTCCGCCCATAAAATAGTGTGCGGTGGGTACCACTTCAACCTGCCCGCCGGCAAGGTCGAAACCGCAATCGGCACAGCGCCGCACCATACCCGGAAACTGTCGCGCCACATTGTCCGCGCCCAGATGGCTCATCGAGATAAACACCCCTCCATTGGGTGAGGTATTGCCCTTGCGCATTTCGGCGTAAATGGCGCGACTGACGATATCGCGTGTAGCACGCTCGCCATCCGGGTCATAGTTCGACATGAATCGCTCGCCCTCACCATTGAGCAGATACCCACCCGCCCCGCGCAAGCCTTCTTCCAGCACGGTACCGGTCATGCGCGTATCGAGGCCGGCGAGCAGGCCAGTCGGATGGAATTGAACCATTTCCATATCGCGCAACGCCAAACCCGCGCGCAGCGCCATCGACAGGCCATCCATCGACTTGTCTCCAGACGGCGTGTGATAGCGATACATGGTCGGACCACCTCCGGTAGCGAGCAATATCGCTTTAGCACGCACCAGGTGAAATTCACCGCTGCGCATATCCACCATCAATACCGCGGCGAGCGCATCGCCTTCGCGATTTTGAATCAGTGCGAGCGCACGATATTCTTCCATCAGCTGTAGCGGCATCGCCCGAACCTGCTCCATCAAACGGCTGATAATTTCAATACCGGTCAGATCGCCCTTGTGCACCGTGCGGTCGAAGGTTTGCCCGGCGAAAGCCTTGTGATGCAGCGAGCCGTCAGAATTACGGTCAAAAAAACAGCCCAGCTCGTTTTCCAGTTCCTGCACGCGGATGATCGCGGTTTCGCACAACTTCATCGCCATATCCTGGTGCGGCAACCATTTCCCGCCGTGAATCGTATCCATGAAATGCCGCTCCACCGAATCGCCGGGGCTGAGCGCGACGTTATAACCACCCTGCACCATGCGCGTGCAACCGCACTTGCCTACAAGCCCCTTGACCGCGACGCTGACCTGCAATTCGGGCGCTGCCTTTTTTGCGTGCAGGGCCGCGAATAACCCGGCGCCGCCACTGCCGAGGATCAGGATATCGGTTTTGTGGGTTTGATAATTCATTGCATTGCCGGCCTGACGATCACAGGGCGCGCAACAAAAAAAGACCCGCCAGTAGGAAAGACCCGGCCAAAGCGAAAGCGGCGATCGATTTTTGTCGGTTACTCCAGGGCAAAAACTCGAGCGCGAGTAAGCGCAGGCCCCCGAACAAATGCACCGAAAGTAAAAATACCAGGCCAAATTCGGCAAATTTCACCAAAGCTGAATCGCTCCAGCGCAATAACTTATCCATCGTTTCGGTATCTTCCAGCGCGAGTCCCAATACGAGGAAATGAACGGGTAAAAAGATCGCGAGACCCAGGCCGGAGATACGGTGCACCAGGAAGGCGAACCACAACGAATGATTTCTGTGAGGCCTTGGCATCAGGCGACTACCGCGAACACCGCGCGCGCGCCGGTCAACATCAGGGTCGAAAATATTAACCAGCTAATACCATTGAGCATCACGCCTTTGAACTTAAGCCACTCGAATATTACGACTCGCAACCCAATCGTCGCGTGGATCGAAACCGTCACCACGAACAGGCCGTAGACACTACCCCAGAACAGGCTGCCCTGGGTGCGGGACAGGATTTCCGCGCTATCGAGCCCCCCCTGAATGGCAAAAATTATTACCCCCAGATGCAACAATACCAGCGGCGCCATAATCATCGCGGTAATCCGTTGAAGCAGGTACAGGCGGGTATCGAGCATGGTTATAACTCCCCTTTTAACGCGGCCATTGTCGCCATGCGTTTCAGCCCCGCAATTGAAGCCGTCGGGTTGAGTTCGTTGGGGCAGTAGCGGGCGCAACTCTGGTGCGAGTGGCAATTATGGCATCCGGCGTCTGCGGCAACCGCCTTCAATCGGGGTAATTGGTAGCGATCGCGCTCATCGTTAAGCAGCGACCAGGCTCGATTGAGCGCGGCCGGACCGAGGTAAGATTCGTTCCAGCTCACGACATCGCAGGCGGCATAGCAAATCGCGCAATTTATGCACTCGATTGCGGCGTTGGCAAGCTGTCGCGCTGGGGTGTCGGGTGACAACCGAACCACGCTGTCATCTCGCGACCTGCCTCCCCGGAACTGACCCTCCGCCTGTTTCCATCGGGCAAAAAACTCGCTCATGTCGCAGACCAGATCCTTGATCACCGGCATATTGCGTAGTGGCTCGATGGTCAGGCGGTTTTGTTGCACGATTTTTTGTACATGGGTACGACAGGTCCAGCGCGGAATCCCGTTAACCATCATCGCGCAGGACCCACACATACCAACGCGACAGGCGAACCGGTAGGATAGGCCTGGGTCCAGTTCACGCTGTATCCAGGTCACCACATCGAGTAGGGTCTGGCTTGATTGCCGGGGTACCTGGTAAGTCACCAGGCGACCACCTGAGGTATCACCACGCCAGACTGATACGGAGAGGTAATTATTAAATTCTTGCAATTTCGGTCATTTCACTTCGAATTATCCTTCGAGTGAGACTATTCACCAATTTTAAATAACTATCAATTAATATTCGAAAGTTCAATTTTTGTGAGCTGCCTCACAAAATGGTAATTTAACCGGCGCAATTGCGACAAATTAATGGTGCCTGGAGGCGGAAATCGGTCTATATAGAGTAGCATCCAGCTATTACTGGTCAGGCATTAAAAAATGAGTACTACGACATTATCGAGATACAAACAAAAGGACGCTTCTACGCGAAATCCATTAGAAGACACGCAAAATACCGATTTCACCCAGGTGGCCTGCTATATTTCCGGTGAGGGCGACAGGCCCGATTCGCAGAACCGCGAAATC
>JBGMRM010000105.1:0-6212 GCA_048061415.1 Gammaproteobacteria bacterium
TCTCAGGCCGGGCGGGAAGAAATTGCCGGGACTGTTCTATGCATCGCGACCGCGGCGGCGAAGCTGGCCGGGATGATCGCCCGAAATGCCTTCGCACCTGCTGTTGAAGGCCCGAACAGTAAAAACTCCGACGGCGATACACAATCCCTGCTGGATGTCCAGGCGCATAAGCTATTCGAAGATGCCCTGGCGAATACCGCGGTGGGTTTATTAGCTTCGGAAGAAAGCGAAGAAGCGACTGTGTTAAACCGGGACGCGCCTCTTGGGGTTGCAATCGACCCGCTAGACGGTTCGTCGAATATCGATACCAACTTAAGCCTGGGCGCCATATTTTCCATTTATGATTTTGGGCACACGAATACTCCCTTATCAAAAGAGTCTTTTAATAACATCAAAGGCACCGATCAGGTGGCCGCCGGGTTTTTCGTCTTTGGACCGCAGACCAACCTGGTATTAACCCTTTTAAACGGTACCCAGATGTTTTCCATGGACCCCGAGACTTCGGAATTTCTACTGGTCCATGAGAATATTCAAATTCCCGAATCACAGCGAGAGTTTGCCATCAACGCTTCTAATTATCGTTTCTGGGACGATTCAATCCGCGGTTACATAGACGATTGTATCGCCGGGGAATCCGGTCCGCGCGGTGAAAATTTTAACATGCGATGGGTAGCCTCGCTGGTTGCAGAAACCTGTCGAATACTCGTGCGTGGCGGTATTTTTCTCTATCCGCGGGATTTACGCCCCGGTTACGAAAACGGTCGGCTGCGATTACTCTACGAAGCCTTTCCAATTGCGCTGTTGGTCGAACAGGCTGGTGGGGCTGCGACCGACGGCGAAACGAGAATCCTGGATAGGGTGACTTCCGATCTGCATGGTCGCGTGCCTTTAATTTTTGGCTCAAACGAAAAGGTTGAAAGGGTCGCGCGTTACTACGCGACTCCACCGGTCAACAAGCATCGATTTGCCCTCTTCGAGCCGCGTCAATTACTGCGAAAATAATTTTAAACTATGTCTACCAGGCACCCCATACTCTCCATTACCGGCTCTTCGGGCGCCGGCACTTCGACAGTTAAAGATACCTTCGAATATATATTTTTCCGCGAAAAAATAAAATCCTGCTTTATCGAGGGCGATGCCTTCCATCGGTTTGACCGACAGCAAATGAAAGTAGCCATGCAGGAGGCGGAAAAGGCCGGTAATCATCATTTCAGCCACTTTGGACCAGAGGCGAATCTATTCGACGAGCTCGAGAGCATCTTTAAACAGTATAGCGAGACGGGTACAGGCAAGACCCGGCACTATGTTCACGATCAGGCCGAAGCATCGCGCTTTGGCGTGGAACCCGGAAAGTTTACCGAATGGGAAGAATTCGAAAGCGATACCGATTTGCTCTTCTATGAAGGATTGCACGGCGCAGTTCGTACCGAAAACAACGACGTGGCGCAGTATGCAGACTTAAAAGTGGGCGTCGTACCCGTCACCAACCTCGAGTGGATTCAGAAAATTCACCGCGATAAAACAGCCCGCGGATATTCTGCCGAAGCGGTAACCGATACCATTTTGAGGCGCATGCCCGATTACATCGATTATATCTGCCCGCAGTTCACCAATACGGATATTAATTTCCAGCGCGTTCCCGTTGTCGATACCTCGAATCCATTCATCGCCAGGTGGATCCCGAAAGCCGACGAATCGATGGTAGTGATCCGCTTTGCCGATCCGAGCGGCATCGATTTTCCTTATTTACTGTCGATGATTGAAAGCAGTTTTATGTCGCGCGCCAACTGTATTGTGGTGCCGGGTGGCAAAATGGAACTGGCGATGCAATTGATTTTCACACCGATGATTTTACAACTGGTCGACCGCAAACGACGGGCGGCCTGATTATCGGTAAAAATGAGAGCCACCGAACTACTGCCGGCGTAGCTACGCCGATACCGAAGAGGAAATATTATGCCACGAATTACCCTGCGCCAGCTACTCGACCACGCCGCGGAACACAGTTACGGCGTTCCCGCGTTTAATATCAATAATATGGAACAGGTACTGGCCATCATGGAGGCGGCTCGTGAAGTCGACGCGCCGGTCATTCTTCAGGCCAGCCGTGGCGCGCGCAGCTATGCTGGCGATGTCATGATTCGCAAAATGGTTGAAGCCGCCGAGGAAATGTTTCCAGAAATTCCTATTTGCCTGCATCAGGATCACGGTAACAACCGCGCCACCTGCGTGTCTGCGATGCAGGCGAGTTTTAGCTCGGTGATGATGGATGGCTCACTGGAGGCAGATGCGAAAACGCCCGCCTCTTACGAATATAACCTCGATATTACCGCTGAAGTCACACGTATTGCTCACGATATCGGCGTATCGGTCGAAGGCGAACTCGGATGTTTGGGCTCACTCGAAACCGGCGAGGGTGAAAAAGAAGACGGCCACGGATTCGAGGGCAAGTTAAGCATGGACCAGCTGCTTACCGATCCTGAACAGGCGGTCGATTTCGTCGCGCAAACCAAAGTCGATGCCCTGGCGATTGCGATGGGCACCTCGCACGGGGCTTACAAATTTAGCCGCAAACCGGATGGCGATATCCTGGCGATGCAGGTGGTCAAGGATATTAACAGCCGCTTACCGGGCGTACATCTGGTGATGCACGGCTCGTCATCGGTGCCACAGGAATATCAGGATATCTTTAACGAGTTTGGCGGAGAGATGCCTCAAACCTACGGCGTACCGGTCGAAGAAATAGTACGGGGGATTCGATACGGTGTGCGCAAGGTTAACATCGACACCGATTGCCGCCTCGTCATGGCTGGCGAATTTCGCAGAGTCGCCCAGCAGGACAAAAGCCAGTTCGATCCACGCAAATTTCTTACGCCGGCACTGGCCGCCATGAAAAAACTTTGTAAGGATCGCTACGAACAATTCGAAACTGCCGGCAAGGCATCGATGATTACACCCATCAACATGGCGGAGATGGCGAAAAAATACGCCAGCGGCGCGCTGGATCCTGAAATTTTGAGTGGTGAAGCTGCGGCCTGATCAATCCGAAGAATGTAATTCGGGATTACCATCCTTCGGGACGATGACGGCGACACCCGCTTCGCTAAACTTGCGCCTAATGTTGCCGGGGGGCATGCGATCTGAGATGAGCATGTCAACCTGCTCGAAATCGCAAACCTTGACAAAATTACGACTGCCGAATTTTGTATGATCGGCGACCACTATGGTCTTTTTCGCCTGCTGGATTACCGCCTGCGAAAATTCCGCCTCTTCCAGGTGATAGTCCATAAACTCCCCGGTATCGGTGACTCCCCCAATCGACAGTATCGCGTAACTCACGTGAAACTGGCGCACGAAGTTGATTGCAGAAGAACCGAAAATAGCCCAGTCGTCCGAGCGCAACGCACCACCACAAATATGCACCCGGTTGCTTGACTCCCTGGCCAGGGTACGTGCGATCTCGGTACAGTTGGTTACCACCGATAGATTATGGTGGTCGCCCAGCGCGCGGGCGACATAGGCTGTAGTAGATCCAGTGTCGAGCATGATCGAATCGCCATCCTTGATGATTTCGAATAACAGTGCCGAAATGCGTTTTTTCTCTTCTATCTGCTCGTTCATGCGCCGCTCGAACGGCGGCTCCTGCTTCTGCTTGAACACAATTCCGCCATGCACTTTTTCGACCAGTCCCTGAAGCACCAGGGGTTTGATATTGCGGCGGATGGTTTCATCAGACACTTCCAGCAGAGTGGCCAGTTCTACAATAGAGCAGGCTCCGCTGGATCTAACAGTTGCGAGAATTTCGTTTTGTCTTTTGTGCAGGCGCATATCCTGGTTCCATAAACAGCCGAATCGACAGCGGCTCAATGGCGCTGTTTATCCATAATTTTATGACGTAAATCGACGCCATAAGGGTAAAAACCACATAAAACAACATTTGACTAAGTGTAAATGATAATAATATGTGGATTGTATATCAAACTTTGTTGACATTATGTGGGAAATCTGAGAAAACTATCTGCGCACTGTTCGAGACCCCCCCGGTGCGCCGCTAACCAAGCAAGAGGAGCAGATGATGAACAAAAACAAATATAGCGTAATTTACAGAGCCCTGTTTATAGCCATACTCGCTACCCTGGCGATGCCAGCGAGTGCAGATGTAGAGTCAACGGATCCGATTAAATTGACCATTCACGACTGGACCGGCCAGTATCTCACGACCACAATCATGGGCGAGGTACTCAAAAAGGCGGGTTATAACATCGAATATGTGCAGGCAGATTATATCGCGCAGTTTGCCGGCCTTGAATCCGGCGATCTGCACATCGCGATGGAAATGTGGGAAACAACCGGTAAACAGGCGATGGACGCGTCCTTAAAAACTGGTAAAACCGTCGATCTCGGCGAAACCGGCATGGATGCCAAGGAAGAATGGTGGTATCCATTGTACATGAAGGAGCTCTGCCCTGGCCTGCCCGACTGGAAAGCATTAAATAAATGTGCCGAGGCATTTTCCACCGCTGAGACAGCACCGAAGGGACGCTACCTGGGCGGACCTGTTACCTGGGCGGGCTTTGACGACGAGCGTGTCGAGGCACTGGGTTTGAACTACGAAGTGGTCCATGCCGGTACCGATGCAGCACTGTTTTCGGAGCTGGAGTCAGCCATACAACGTAAAGCCCCCATCTTGTTATGGATTTACGCGCCACACTGGGCCGTAGCAAAATACGAGGGTGAATGGGTTGAGTTTCCCGAGTATACCGATGCTTGCTACGAAGACCCGAGCTGGGGCATAAATCCGGATATGGCTTATGACTGCGGCAAACCATTTGGCTG
Source organism: Gammaproteobacteria bacterium (assembly GCA_048061415.1). GTDB lineage: Bacteria > Pseudomonadota > Gammaproteobacteria. Next base: position 4,837 of record JBGMRM010000105.1, read on the forward strand.
GATTAAAAAAGTCGGATGGAAGGGTGGAGAAAAGAAATGGCCAGGCGCCTACAAAGCGGTGCGTAATTTTCGTATCGATAATGCGACGATGAGCCAGATGATCGTCGAAGTCGATCTCGAAGGTAAAACGGTGGATGAAACCGTCGCCAAATGGATGGCTGAAAACGAGTCTACCTGGAAGGCGTGGATCAAATAAGCGTTATTTCTATTACGCCTGATACCGCGATTACTGCGTTAACCTCATGTCCAGAACGCCGTGTATCGCGATTTCCCTGAATTAATATAATAAAAATGAGGGGGTTAACGGCCTGTGGCGGGCCTGACACTTTGTCGAGGCCCGCCACTGTTTTATAGTTAGGTTTTAATCCGTTCCATTTCCAGGAGCCAACCCTATGCCCTCGCCTCCGGCGCAAGGCGATAACCATGCAGCTAATTCTGCTCAGCCGGGCAGGCATCCCTGTGCGGCATTAATGAAAAATATACCAATGAGCCTGAGATCCAGACCATGGATCTCGCTGTGGGTAGCAGTCATCGTGGGCACTGTTATCCTGCTACTTGCCAAAGAATGGGTGCCCTGGGCTTTTAAATACCCACGAGCCGGGCAATTACCGTTTAGCGGCTGGATTACCACTTTCATGAAATGGCTAATCAACAGTGCCGACTTTGGGCTATTCACCTTTAAGGAATTTACCCGCTCTATCGCCTGGTTAGTCGAACAGCCTTATTTGCTGGTGAAGAGCCTGTTGTCGACCGGTTTTTTGAGCGGGGTCGGGAGTTATGCACAACAGGTGTTCCCGCGTATATCCTGGGTAGCCCTTATCGCGGGTTTTATGTTACTGGGTCACTATTCAAAAGACTGGAAACTGTCGGTTCTGGCTGGAGCTTCCTTCACGTACCTGGTGGTATTTGGACAATGGGACAGCGCTATGGTAACCCTGAGCTCAATCATCATCGCGGTTCCTATCGGGATACTGGCTGGCCTGCTACTGGGTATCGTCGGCTACCGTTCACCGCGCTTTCGTATTGTACTCATACCGATACTCGACCTGATGCAAACCGTGCCGGTATTCGCCTATTTGGTTCCAATACTGCTGCTTTTCGGTTTTAGCCCCGTATCGGCGATGATCGCGACAATCATTTATGCGATGCCGCCGATGGTCAGGGTAACGATGCTGGCACTGAGCCAGGTTAGCCCGGAAGTGGTCGAGGCTGGAGAGATGGCGGGCTGCACCCGTCGACAGTTATTGTGGCGGGTATTGTTGCCGTCTGCCAAGCGCTCGCTCATGCTGGGCGTCAACCAGGTGGTGATGCTGTCTCTAAATATGGTAATCATCGCCTCGATGATCGGCGCCGGTGGCCTGGGTTTCGATGTATTA
>JBGMRM010000106.1:0-6194 GCA_048061415.1 Gammaproteobacteria bacterium
GTGGCGACTACCAGGGCCCATACCAGGCCATTGAGTAAACCGACCGTGACTTCCTTGCGGATTAACGAGTTGTAGTTGGAACTGCCGAGTTGCCCCAGTGCCAGCCCACGGATAACCAATGTCAGCGTCTGCGATCCGGCAATTCCACCCATACTCGGCACGATTGTGATCAGGATTGCGAGTGCGACTACCTGGTCGAGTATGTCTTCAAAGAAACCAATCACGCCAGCAGCCAGAAATGCGGTCAACAGGTTGATACCTAACCAAAGGCCTCTTCGCCTGGCACTGGTGAGTGCCGGCGAGAACATATCTTCATCTTCGGAAAGTCCCGCGCGACTCATGATCGAGTGGTCGCCCTGGTCACGAATGACATCGACCACATCGTCGATAGTGATGCGGCCTATTAATTTGTGTTCTTCATCGACCACCGGTGCGCTGACCAGGTCGTAATTTTCAAACTCGCGCGCAACCTCGGTTTCGGTTATGTGCGCGTACATCGCGCTCACGTCGGTACGCATCATGTTTTTCACCAGTACGTCCGGGTCGTTGGTGAGCAGATCACGCAGGTAGAGTGCACCTAGATAATGATCGTAGCGATCGGTAACGAATAACTGATCGGTATGATCGGGCATTTCTGAACGAATACGAAGATAGCGTAAAACCACATCGAGCGTCACGTCCGCGCGGATAGTAATCTGGTCGATATTCATCAGGCCACCCGCGGTATCGTCGCTGTACGACAATACCGATTCGAGTTTTGCGCGTTTTTGCGCGTCTATCGTATGTAAAATATTGACCAGTTTTTCGGTCGGAAGCGACAGTATGATGTCGGCCTGATCGTCTACATCGGGCAAGGTCTCGATGATGGTCGTTATTTCTTTGGAACTGAGTTCTTTTAGCTTGTTGTCGCGTACCTCGTCCCCGGTTTCGAGCAGTACCGCACCCAGGTAGGCAGGGTCGATGTGTGGCCAGATAAGATCGCGTTGCTGCGATGGCAGTGAATCGAATAAATTGGCTATTTCTACAATGCTGGTGGCTTCGAGGATATTCGATATAGCCTTGCTATCGTCGTTTTCCAGTGCGGACGATATATCCAGGCGTAGCTGTTCGATATTATCTTCAATCATGATACGGATGGTCGGCTAAATTTAGCTCAAGTGTAGCAGACCAGTCACCGACTGACAGTGTTGGCCGGGATCCCGGTCCAGTCAGTAGCGATCGATGCTATTCGGCCTCATCGAAACGATTGTTAATTAATGTTACCAACGCTTCCATACAGGATTCTTCATCGCTGCCGTCAACTTCCAGCACTACTTCGCTGCCCCTGGCTGCCGCCAGCATCATCACCCCCATAATGCTTTTGGCGTTAACGCGGTTACCCTGTTTATCGATAAAGATGTCACTTTCGAACTGACCGGCCTTGTTAACCAGCTTGGAAGCGGCGCGCGCGTGCAGACCGAGTTTGTTGATAATAGTCAGGTTTCGCGAAATCATATTATTATTCCGATTATTGTGGCCTCAGGTAATACCTGTTCTTGCACCCTCGATCGCTATCGCAGCCAGCCGGTCAAGACCCTGCTCGTTATAATTTAGCACCCTGATCAACATGGGCAAGTTCAAACCGCTGACCACTTTAATCTTATGACCGGCTGCAAAGTATGCTGCCAGGTTTGCCGGCGTAGCACCGAATAAATCGGTCAGGATTAAGATACCCTGGTCGCAGATTAATTCTCCGATGGCGCCCTTCACCTGGTCAGCACAGGCACCGAGGTCACAGGGTTCGAGACTGGTTGGGATTGAAATGAAACCTATTGGCGGGCCGCTGTCTCCCAGGATTGAAGTAGCCGTTTCGATCAGTTCCTGCCCGATCAAATTATGCGTTATTAGCAGTAGCCTGACACTCATCAAAGATCCCGGTGGCGCACCGATATATTATATTTTTGGCGTTGTAAATCACTGGCAATTTTTTCGACCAGGTATACCGACCGATGCTGGCCACCGGTGCATCCGATCGAAATAGTCATATAACTACGGTTTTCTTTCTGGATACAGGGTAGCCAGGTTTTAAGAAACTCGCTGATTGATTCCAGCATCGCCCTTACTTCTCCAATACTTTCAAGATAGGTGATGACCGACTCATCCCTGCCCGTGAGTGGCTTGAGCTGTTCTTCCCAGTGAGGATTGGGGAGACAGCGAACGTCGAAAACAAAATCGGTATCGGCGGGCAGGCCGTGTTTAAACCCAAAAGACTGAATTAGAATTGCCAGCTCTGCACCCGTATCGGGTAGTAGCCGCTCTACGATGGTTTGCCTCAGCTCGTGAACCTTAAGTGTTGAGGTGTCGATGGTTAAATCGGCGTTTGCATAGATATTTTTTAACAGTTCGCGTTCAAGATTGATCGCATCGACCAGCGGTAAATCGGGTCTGGATAATGGATGCTTACGCCTGGTTTCGCCAAAACGACTCAATAGCTGGTTATTATCGGCGGTCAGGAACAGAATTTCTGTCTTAAAATCGAGAGACCTGAGCTGACCGATGATGTCTTCGAAATGATCCATATCACCGCCTCCGCTTCTGGCATCTATTGCGACCGCAGTCAGGTCATAAGCTGCTGGTTTCGAATGGACCATGGTGTCGATAAATGCGGGTAACAATCCTGTCGGTAAATTATCGACACAGAAGTAACCAGCGTCCTCAAGCGTATTCAGCGCAACTGTTTTGCCCGAACCAGAAAGGCCGCTGACGATAACCAGTTTCACCGCTCGAATTCCACGTTTCTAAAAGCCAGGATTAGATTCATTTCGCCTGACTACTGCCGCTGATAGCCTGATTTTGCCGCCTGACAAAATCCTCCGCTGCATTGTATCCGTTCATGTTCAGCAGATGGTTACGGGCTGCGGCCTCTACCAGAACCGCGAGGTTACGGCCGGTTGCCACCGGCAGCGTCACTTCGGGGATTTCCAAACCCAGAATATTGCGTGTTTTATCCGTGCTGCCCAAACGGTCAAACTGGTTTGCATTGTCGCTGGTAAGGTGAACCATGTTGACAATCAGTCGCAATGCCATGTTCCGCTTCAGCGAATTGGCGCCAAACATGGCCCTGATGTTAATAATCCCGAGGCCGCGCACTTCCATAAAATCGGTCAGCAAGACAGGGCTATGGCCATCGACAACATCGGGTGTCAGCCGCGAAAACCGTGTGACGTCATCTGAAATGAGCCGGTGGCCCCTGGAAATCAGGGCGAGGGCCAGTTCGCTTTTGCCCACCCCGCTATCGCCCGTTAGAAATACTCCCAGACTATAGACTTCGATAAAAACCCCGTGCTCGTCGACGTTCTCAGCCAGTGCCTGCGACAGGTAATAGCGGGTATTGTCGAGTAGGTCCGAATCACACAGCGCCGACCGAAATACCGGAATATTACGTTTTTCGCACAGTTGAATCATTGCCTCGGGAAGTTCATTATCCTGGCTTGTGATGATGGTGCACACGGGTCCCTGAAACAGTGTTTTCATCAGCCTTGTTTGCTCCTCCAGCTCGAGTTTGCGAATGTACCGCGCCTCCTGGAACCCAACGACCACGACGCTGGAAGTTCTAATCGCATTGAAATAGTCGACCGCTTCGAAAGTATCGCCCGCCGCTCGCGAGATTTTAATCTCCTGGTCCAGGCCGATTTCTGCAGTGGCAAATGTCAGTTGTAATTTTTGTTGGTATCGATTGAGAAACTCGCTGATTTTGAGCGAAGGAATCATTGCTCAGCCGCGCCGATGATGCGCACGATTTGGTCGGCAGAACTGGCATCTCGAATATCGGCGCGTATCTGGTCCTGGGAGAAAATTTTCGCCAGCGAAGACAGAATTTGCAAATGTTCGTCGGTCGCGTGTTCGGGAATGATGATACAAAAAATCAGATCGACGGGTTGCTGATCCATGGCTTCGAAATTCACTGCCTGTTTGAGCCGGATGAAACAGCCTATGGTCGTGTCGAGTTCGGGAAGCCGGGCATGCGGCACCGCAAAGCCATTGCCCAGTCCGGTACTCCCGAGTCTTTCGCGATCGAGCAGGTTGTTAAAGATGGCCGTCTGGTTTAATGCGTAGCGTTCCGAGATGTTGTCGGCGAGGAATTCCAGTAGCCTTTTTTTACTGGAGATGTCTGGATTAATGAAAATGAGCTCTGGAGGCAAAAGTGCAGAGATTGTCATTAGATCTAAATGCTTGAAATCTGGTTGGCCTGGAATTATGCGCGCATCTTAATCCAATCGACTCAGTATGCAAGTGCTAAAAGGAAACGGGTGCCTAAGGCACCCGAATGATCGATTACGCTACCTGCGGTACCGGACCTTTACTCCGATGGCTTTTTAGTTTTTCTTTATGCTTCTTACCCTGTCGATCAAGTTTGTCCACGAGGCCATCTATTGCGGCGTACATATCTTCCTGCACATCGTCCGCATGCAAATTACCGCCGCTTACATGCAGGGTCGCTTCGGCCTTGTGCCGCAGCTTTTCGACGGTAAGTACCAGGTGAATATCGAGCGCCTGATCGAAATGACGATCCAGTCGTTCGATTTTTTCATGCACGTAATGCCGTATAGAATCGGTAATTTCTATATGATGACCGCTTAAACTAATTTGCATTATTAACCTCCGATAGTTGGCGGATCCACGTCACAGTGGACCACAGATGTCTCAAAAGAGACGTTTTCGCTCATTGGATGGCAGGATATTCATCGCTTCCCGGTATTTTGCCACCGTCCTCCTCGCAACGTTGATACCCTGATCTCCTAACAACTGAGCAATTTTGTTATCGCTTAATGGCTTCTCCTGCCGCTCGGCGGCGACGAATTTCTTGATGATGGCGCGAATGGCGGTAGCGGAACACGCACCCCCATCGGATGTACTCACATGACTGGAAAAGAAATACTTGAATTCAAGAATGCCCCGAGGAGTATGCATGTATTTATGCGTGGTTACGCGTGAAATAGTCGATTCATGCATCTCAAGCTTTTCGGCGATGTCGCGTAGCACCATCGGTTGCATGGCTTCTTCGCCATAATTCAGGAATGCCTGCTGACGCTCGACGATAGCGCTTGCCACGCGTAACAGCGTTTCATTGCGACTTTGCAAACTTTTAATGAACCAGCGTGCTTCCTGCAGGTGATCTTTCAGGTATGTATTTTGTTCGCTGTTATCTCTACGTTTGATCAGTCCCGCATACTGGTCGTTGACCCGCAGCCGCGGTGCATTTTCCGGGTTCATGCTAACCTGCCATTTTCCTGCCCGCCTGCTTACATACACATCTGGGATAATGTACTCGGCATGATTTTCACTGATCAGATGCCCAGGGTGGGGATTGGTAGTCTGAATCAGTTTTATAATCTCGGCCAGTTCGGCATCGCTGGCCTGGAGCCGTCGCTTGAGCAGGGCAAAGTCGTTATTCGCAAGGTATTCCAGGTAGTTTTCGACCAGCGCCAACGCCTTGCCAAGGTGGGGCGTATCCCCGGCATACTGGTTTAGCTGTATTTGCATGCATTCGGACGGTGATCCGGCGGCGACGCCGACCGGGTCAAAATGTTGAACCAGGTGAAGTATTGCGACTACCTCGTCAAGCTCGATTTCTTCGTTTTCGGCTTTCAGGCCGGAATAAATCTCTTCGATGGACTGGTTCAAATAGCCGGAATCGTCCGTGGAGTCGATGATCGCGAGGCCGATTTCATGGTCGGTTTCCGACAGGCGAGCACCCTCCAGTTGCCATAAAAGGTGCTCGTTCAGTGCATCGATAGCACTGGCCTGATTTTCGAACATATCACGATTGTCTTCGCGATTACTTTGTGTCTGGGTTGGCGATACGGGTAGATTGTCGTAAATTTCTTCCCAACGGGCATCGATTTCCAGTTCGTCGGGCAGGGTTTGATCGGCGCGATTTTCCGAGACGGTATCGGCGCTGGTTTTAATTTCGGTGCCATCCTCGCCATTCGGGTCGTTTTCCTTCGGAGTCTCGGTTTGCTTAACGCTGACCTCGGTGAGATTATCTTCCTGTTCGAGCAAAGGATTGGCGTCGAGAGCTTCCTGTATTTCGGCCTGCAGTTCGAGAGATGATAGTTGCAACAGTTTGATCGCCTGCTGTAATTGCGGCGTCATCGTCAGGCTTTGCCCTATACGCAGTTGCAGACTTTGCTTCATAGGCGGGGTTGTTCCTG
>JBGMRM010000107.1:0-6174 GCA_048061415.1 Gammaproteobacteria bacterium
CGGTGGCGATTGACTGCCCGGTATCGGGAGGGTGCCACCGCGCGGCGACTGGCAATATCGCGATCTTTGCCGGTGGTGAACGGGCAACGTTTGAAAAAGTGCTGCCATTGCTCGCAACAATCGGACGCAATATATTACATACCGGGCCACTCGGTACTGCATCGATCATGAAGGTAGCGACCAATTATTTGGCAGGGGTACAGCTGATTTCTACCGGTGAAGCGTTCATGGTGGCAAAAAAGGCCGGGGTCGATCTCGGCGTCGCCTACGAGGCGATTCGCATTTCATCGGGTAATTCGTTCGTACACGAAACCGAGGGCCAGATCATCCTCAACGGTAGCTACGATATCAATTTCACCATGGATCACGAAGTCAAGGATTTGACCCTGTTCGACGAGCTGGGCAAAAAACATGGGGTGCCGCTCGAACTATCGCCACTATGCGTCGATATCATGCGCGACGGATTGAAACGCTACGGGCCGCGCGCCTGGTCGTCGATGGTGGTCAAGCGCCTGGAAGATGCCTGTGGTGAAGACTTACGCGCCCCGGGGTTTCCCGAATCCCTGGTCGATGAAGAACCAGAGGCGGCCGGTGTCGAGGTGATGCCGCGCGGATGATATTTGAAGCCGTCTTGTGGCAGCACCTGGATGCCTGTGTCTGAGCTGTCCGAATCCGTGGTCACCCGGCGGGCCGCTATCGTAGCATTTACGCTCGGTACGTTATTTTTCGGTTACGCATTTATCCAGCGGGTTTCACCGAGCGTGATGACTAACGAACTGATGCGCGATTTTTCAGTCGGTGGCGCCGCACTCGGTTCGCTCTCGGCATTTTATTTTTACGCTTACGCCTCTATACAGCTCCCGGTCGGTATGCTCACCGACCGTTTCGGACCGCGCAAGCTGATGAGCGTCGCGGCGGCTTTATGCGCGCTTGCCTCGCTCGGTTTCGCGTTTAGCTATTCGTTGTTCGGTGCCTCGGTTGGCCGTGCATTAATCGGTGGAACCGTGGCTTTCGCCTTTGTCGGTACGCTGGCGATCGCTGGATACTGGTTTAAGGTGGCGCAATATGCGATGCTCGCGGGCGTTTTACAAACCGTCGGCATGATGGGCGCAATTTTCGGTCAGGCGCCGCTGCGCCAACTGGTAGAGTCGATAGGCTGGCGCGGAACCATGGTTGTACTGGCCGGGGCTGCGCTGTTGCTCTCGGTATCGATATACATGTTGGTGCCGCACCGCTCGCCTCAACAGGTCAGTATCAAACCGCGCAGTAGCGGCCTGGATGGATTGAAATCGGTGGTGTCGAACGGGCAAACCTGGTGGTGCGCGCTGATCGGTTTTGGTACGGCTGCGACTATGCTTGGGTTTGCCGGTTTATGGGCAGTACCCTGGCTGAATTCGGTACACGGCTATTCAATCGCCGAAGCGGCCGGAATCGCGTCGATGCTATTCCTCGGTTGGGCCATATTTGCCCCGTTGGCAGGCTGGGCCTCAGACCGCATGGGTAGGCGTAATTCGATTTTGGTCGTCGGTGTGCTGATCGAATTACTGGCCTTTACCATCGTCATTTATTTCACCCCGACCAATACCGCATTACTGATGGCGTTAATTTTTATTACCGGTGCCGGGGGTAGCTCGATGACGGTCTGCTTTAGTTCGGTACGGGAGCACAACGATATCGCTTACAGCAGTACCTCGCTGGGTCTGATGAATATGTGTGTCGTCGGCTCGGGCGCGGTGATGCAACCCCTGATTGGCTGGCTACTCGATCTCAACTGGGCCGGCGCGATTGTCGATGGTGCGCGTACTTATTCGGCCGGGACCTATACCACGGCATTATCGAGTCTGCTGGTGGTCAATGCATTCGCATTCATCGGCGCAATTACGCTGCGTGAAACCCGGTGCAAACAGCTGAAGTGAAACCTCGATGAAAAAGTGAAGAATCGGTGACAGACCCTATTTAATACACAGATGGAACAGGAGCTCCCAGGGGCAGTCACCAGCTTTGGGAACCATCAGGAAATATTGGCTTTTTCTGAAAATCGCCCATTTTGATTGCCCCAACTGCCGGATCAAACCAGGGTTAACCGGTCGTTTTGACTTCGTGCAGGTGCACATCCTGCTGTGGGTAGGGGATGTTGATTCCTGCTTCCTCCAGCGCCAGTTTGATCCGTTCGAGCAAATCTGCACGCAAAGCCCACTGGTCTGTGGAACTTGCCCAGGGGCGTACGTTGAGATTGACGCTGCTTTCCGCGAGTTCGGCGAGTGTCACGGAAGGTTCGGGGTCTTTCAAAACGCGTTCGTCGGCCTTCAGGATGGTCATGATAATATCGCGCGCCTCGGCAATGTTATCGTCGTAGCCGATGCCGAACACCAGTTCAACGCGCCGCGTCGGTAGCGCGCTGGTATTGACAATCGTATCGCTCAAAATAGCGGAATTCGGCACGATAATACGCTGGTTATCGCCGGTGTGCATCAAGGTCGCAAAAAGCCCGATTTCGTCGACCGTACCCGAGCTGCCACCCGCGGTAATGTAATCGCCGATTTTGAACGGGTGGAAAATAATGATCATTACACCGGCGGCGAAATTCGACAATGAATCTTTGAGCGCAAGACCAACGGCCAGGCCGGCGGCGCCGAGGATAGCCAACAACGAGGTGACATTGATACCGAGCGAATCGACCGCAGCGAGAACCACCGCGATCAGCAAGACCACGTAGGCGATATTGCCGAGAAATTTGACCAGCATCGCCTCGGTACCGGCGCGGTGCATTGCCTTTTCGAGCAGCCTGGCTACCAGTTTGGCGAGGAGCTTACCGATGATAAATATAGCGATAGCGAGGGCAATTTTAATCCCCCAGTCCAGTGCATTTTGTGAAAACCACGCTTGTATGCTTTCCATCTTTCCCCCTGATCAAATTTGAAATTTAATAAATTTTGCTACAGTAAAGCCCGCATCTGCCGACCCGCGGGCCGACTATTATAGGCTATAACATGGATGCCATGGCAAGCAAATGAATGGGGTGCGATCGGGGAAGGTTGTTCTGTCTACGCCGTTTCCGGCTGATTTATCTCGACCGTTCTTTTACAGGGAATGGCCCTGGAGAAAATATCCAGGTAGGGGTCGTGTTCGCCGCCTGCGTCGAGTACCCTGTAAATTTCTTCCTCCGATGCGCTACTGGTGACGCGCACTATATAACGCACCTCGGTGTATCCGGCGGGTGAATCCGATGTCCCGAACATACCACCATCGTCGGAATCCGCCTGGACCTCTATCTCAAGGCTATCGATGGGAACTTCGAGTTTCGATGCCCACAGCATATAACCCATCGCCAGACAGGAGCCGAGTGCGGCACGCCCAAATACGCCAGGGGTCGGTCCGGTTTCGGTGCCACCGACCTGCGCGGGCATGTCGGATTTTAATGTCCAGTCTCCTTCGGTAGTCTCGCAGGCGAGGCCGTCGATAACCCGCGTAGTAGACACCAGCGTACTGATACCTCTGTCGGGTTTCTGTGTCAGAATCTCTACGCTGCGCTCAAATTTCGTTTTGATTTTGCTCTGAATAGACATGGGAATTTCATTGCTAACAGTAGGGGCCGGAGCAGGCATAATACCACTCCGACCCCTGGAGGTCAGGCTTCGGCGCTGACCGGGTTGATGACGTTGGCAACACGGCTGACTATTGTGGCCGGGAAACCGCTCTCGGATGCGTGTTCCCGGATCAGGTCCTCTGAATCGGCCAGATAGACGCAGAAAATCTTGTCGGCTGTCACATAAGAATGCTCCCACTGGATAAACTTCCCCTGCCTGGTCATGTTGGCAAGTACCGAGTTGGATTTTTGCGAGGCGCCGCGTAGTGCGTCTCGGTCTGCTGAACCGATTTCCGGGATATCTCTTTCAATTACGAATCTGGGCATTGTTATCTCCTCAAAATATTAAATGTGGTATGCATTGTATGGCTGTGAAATAAGCTGATCGCTCGTGACCATCGATATTCAGGCCTGTCTTTGCACGGGGTGCATTCTCCCATTAGAAAGCTGTGCAAACCTGAAGCAAATGTGAAGATTTCCTAATCTATACGTAATAATGGTGAACAAGACATAGTTTTTGTGTAAAAATCATTGAATCTTGTTGAAATTTCAATACCTGGCGACGATGGGGCGCAAATAGTTGAATGATTTATCGATTCGATGAATTCGAACTTGATACCCAGAGCTACCAGTTAAACAAGGCTGGCAGCCAGGTCGCAATAGAACCACAGGTATTCGACTTGCTGAAATACCTGATAGCGAATCGAGGCAGGCTGGTTTCGAGAGATGAAATTTTTGACGAAATATGGTCAGGAAGAGTCGTTTCCGACACTTCTTTGAGTAATCATATCAAGTCGGCGCGCAAAGCGATTGGCGATAGTGGACAAAGCCAGTCCTGCATAAAAACTGTGCACGGTCGAGGTTATCAATTTATTGCGAGCACCGACGAAGTCGTCAACCACGTAAGCGATCTGGCATCTTTTCCGATCGATGATTCCATTGGCAAAAATAATAATATGGGACCCCTGGTGGTGATACTGCCGTTTCAAAATTTGAGCTCGGATCCGGAGCAGCAATATTTTGCCGAGGGCATGAGCGAAGATATCACCACGGAGTTATCCCGATTTACTGACATTCAGGTAATCGCGCGACATACCGCGTTTCAGTTTGGCGGCGCATCACTCGATATCAACAAAATCTCCAGGGAGCTCGCTGTCGAATACCTGGTGGAAGGCAGTGTCCGACGCACCGAGGATCGAGTCAGGATCAACGTGCAACTGATCGACGCTGCTACTGGAAATCATATCTGGGCGGAAAAATTTGATCGCCCGATAGGGCAGATTTTGCAGATACAGGATGAAATTACCGAAACCGTTGTTTCGACAATTTGCGGGCAAATTCGAAATATTGAAACCAATCGGTCCAATTCTCGTGGGACCGATAATCTTCGCGCTTACGATCACCTGTTGAGGGGTCTTGCCTACCATAAAAACGGTTATACCAGTTACGATAATTATGCCCGGGCCTTCGAGGAATTTACCAACGCTATCGAGCTGGATCCTCAGTTTGCGCGTGCACGTGCCTGGATTGTATGCGCCCAGGCATCGATGTGGGCAACTAAATCCGAACAGAATATTAACGAAGCACTTGACGCAGCGAGATTTGCTTTAACGCTGGACGAGAAAGAGAGCGAAACCCATAGAATACTGGGCTCCCTTTATTTGTATGATCGGAATTATGAACTCTGCGGCCATCACTTCAACGAAGCAATTCGACTGAGCCCAAATGACGCCCATATCGCGGTTAAGACGGGTCGTTACTATGCCTATATCGATCAGCCTGACAAGGCGCTAGAAACGGTCGAGCGCGCCATGCGGCTCAATCCACTCCACCCCGGGTGGTATTGGATGGAGCTCGGAATCATTTATTACAGCATGGGTGACTATGCTAAAGCGATCGATACTTTTTATAAAAATTGGGATCTGGAAGCCTATGACCTGGCGTTAATAGGCGCATCGCATGTTGCAGCCGATGAGATAGGCAGGGCGAGGAAAGTCACTCAAAAAGCCCTCGAAATAGAGCCAAAGTCATCGACACATCTCTATACTCAGTTCGAGACTTACCAGGATAGGGCAAAGCACCAACTTTTGTGTGATCATATGACCGCTGCAGGCATTCCTCCATAGGATATTTGAGCGTGTTTGGAGTGCTTCCATCCCCTGCTGGCTACGAGGAATTTACAGCACCAACCTGGTAACAACTTGTGAAGTAGCCCAATAACCGGAATGATTATGAAAGCAAGTGATCTGTTTATCCGCTGCCTGGAAAACGAAGGCGTGGAGTATATTTTTGGTATCCCCGGCGAAGAAAATCTCGACGTGATGGATTCGATGATCGGCAGCAAGATGAAATTCATTACCACCCGGCACGAACAGGGCGCCGCCTTCATGGCCGATGTCTACGGGCGCCTCACCGGCAGGGCGGGTGTATGCCTGGCGACGCTCGGGCCGGGTGCGACCAACCTGGTGACCGGTTTTGCCGATGCCAATATGGATCGCGCGCCCATCGTCGGCATCGCCGGGCAGGGTGCTACTACACGCATGCACAAGGAGAGCCACCAGGTACTCGACCTGGTCAGCCTGTTCGCA
>JBGMRM010000108.1:0-6085 GCA_048061415.1 Gammaproteobacteria bacterium
AGCGGACTCGATAGTAATAAAATTACCAGAATATGGTTTTTCATATTAGAGGCTCATTAGCCTGGGGCAAGCTCATTTAACAATTCTTCGGTTTGTCTAAAGCGAGTTTCAAGTTCATCATTTTGTTGGTCAATACGCAAGGTTTGTTTTCCATCGAAACGAAATTGCCCGGGATTTGATTGTATCAAATCAATGATCTTTAGTGGGTCTACATTCGGGTTTTGATTAAATACAATCTTACCGGTCTGTTCGCCAATGTCGATTTTTTTAATACCCAGTTGCAGTGTTCGTAATTTGATTTCGGTGACGCGAAATAAATTCTTAAGAGCATCCGGTAATAGTCCAAACCGGTCAATCAATTCAATCTGCAGTTCTCGCAGGGCTTCATTGTCAGGCGCCGAGGCAATGCGCTTGTATTCGATCAGGCGATTGTGAATATCAGGAATGTAACTTTCAGGGATCAATGCCGGGATGTGGAAATCAACTTCGGATGCCCGCATTAACGGTGCGTCGAAATCCACAGGCAGGTCTGATTTTAGTGATTGTACCGCGCGTGCGAGTAATTCAGCGTAAAGGGTAAACCCGATTTCAGTAATTTGCCCACTTTGTTCCTCGCCCAGAATTTCCCCAGCGCCACGAATTTCCAGGTCGTGGGTCGCAAGTGTGAAGCCTACGCCGAGCTCTTCGAGCGATTCGATCGCCTGCAAACGCTTAACCGCGTCGGGGGTCATCGAGCGCTCTGGAGGAACGAACAGGTAGGCATAGGCACGATGGTGGGAGCGCCCGACCCGCCCGCGAATTTGGTGCAGTTGTGCGAGACCCAGTTTATCCGCACGGTTGATGAAAATGGTATTGGCAGTCGGTACGTCGATGCCACTTTCGATAATAGTGGTGCAGACCAGTAAATTACATCGGTGATGGTAAAAATCGAGCATCGAGCGTTCGAGGTCTTTTTCTTTCATTTGTCCATGAACCACCCCGATACGCGCCTCTGGGAGTATCTTTTGCAGTTCGTGAGCCGTTTTTTCGATCGATTTAATTTGGTTGTGCAAAAAATAAATCTGCCCGCCACGTTTAAGTTCGCGTTGGCAGCCTTCGATGATGGTGTCGCGATTCCACTGCGATACGAAGGTTTTGATTGCGTGGCGTTGTAGTGGCGGGGTAGCGATAATGGATAAATCTCGCATTCCGGATAGCGACAGGTTCAGGGTTCGTGGAATAGGTGTCGCGGTCATCGTCAACAGGTCAACCTGGGCGCGCAGGGCCTTGAGCTTTTCTTTGTGGCGCACCCCAAATCGGTGTTCCTCATCGATAATCACCAATCCCAGGTCTTTATATTTAATCGTTTCCGATAGAAGTTTGTGGGTGCCGATAACAATATCGATTCTACCATTCTCCAGTTGTTGCAGGGTTTGATCCAGTGAATTTTTGCCGGTAAAGCGAGTCAGGCAGGCGATACGAATCGGCCAGTCGGCGAAACGATCGCCGAAATTTTGATAATGCTGTTGCGCCAGCAAGGTGGTTGGAACCAGCATGGCAACCTGTTTGCCCGAGCAGGCCGCGATAAACGCAGCGCGCATACTAACTTCTGTTTTACCAAATCCGACATCCCCGCAAACAATCCGGTCCATCGGTTTCGAAGACTGCATATCTGCGATAACAGCCTCTATGGTATTTTCCTGGTCGGGTGTTTCTTCGAATGGGAATTCGCTGGCAAACTGCTGGTATTCATCGAGTGCCAGCTCGTGGCCAAAGCCCTTAAGCGCCTCACGGCGCGCCTGAATTTCGAGTAATTCAACCGCGATATCGTGAATTTTCTGCTGCGCTTTTTTTCTTATTTTCCGCCAGTGGTCGGTGCCGAGGCGGTGCAGCGGCGCATGTTCATCGCTGGTGCCGGCGTATCGGCTGATTAAATGTAGCGAAGAAACCGGTACATACAACTTGTCCTGGTTGGCATATTCAATACACAGAAACTCGGTTGCAATATCCGATACCGTCAGGGTTTTTAGCCCACGGTAGCGGCCGATTCCATGGTCTTCGTGCACCACGGCTGATCCTTCCCGCAAATCAGCCAGGCTTTGTATGGTGCTTTCTGCATCGCGTGTTTTCCTGTACTTGCGTCGGCGCTGCTGCTTTGCGCGTTCGCCAAAAAGTTGCGGCTCCGCTATGATTGCGATTCCGGCACGCTCCAGTGTCAATCCGCTGTGCAGTGGCGACTCGGTTAAAAATAACCGGTTCGTCTGACTGGATATAAAATCTCCCCAGCTATTTATTACGGTAGGTCGAATACCGAAATGCTGTAGCACTTCGTACAGGAATTCGCGCCTGCCGGCAGACTCTGCGCTGAACAGGATCTTGTCGAATTTGGGCTTGCCGATAAACGTCTGTAAGGCGCTATCGGGTCGATCGGCCTGATTTTGCAGGGTAAGTTGCGGAATCGCCTGGGTCTCACAATTGATTCTCTGTTCACCGGTTTCGCTGAGCTTGTACTGACTGAAAAATATACAGGAGTAATTTTTCAGGATGCTTTCGACATGTTCTGCCGAGATAAACAATTCGTCGGGTGTGAGCAGGGGCCATTGCAGGTTGTAACGTCTGGCTTCGTAACGTTGCTCTACTTGCTGTAGAAACATCAGGCTCGAGTCAAACGCCGACCGGTCAAATAAAAACTGGGCGGTGTCCGGTAAATAGTCAAACAGGCTGACCAGGCGGTCGAAAAACAGTGGCAGGTAATATTCCACGCCGGGAGAAGACAGGCCCTGAGATACATCGGCATATACCGGACAGGTATGCGGGTCGATATCAAATCTTTCCCTGAAGCTTTGCCTGAATAATTTGATGCCCGCTTCATCGAGTGGGAATTCCTGTGCCGGTAGCAGGTCGATTTCCTCCAGGTTTTCGAGCGAACACTGGTTGTCGGTGTCGAAGCTACGAATCGACTCGATTTCATCGTCGAAAAATTCGATACGAAAAGGCGTTCGACTTCCCATCGGAAACAAATCCACAATCGAACCTCTCGCTGCGTATTCCCCATGTTCTTCAACCTGGGAAACTGCACGGTATCCATATCGTGTCAACTTTGCCTTAAGGTCGGTGAGTTCGATTCGGTCGTCAATTTTCAGACATAATGACCGTTGATGGATAAACTCCGGAGGTGTGACTTTTTGTAGCAGGGTGCTGATCGGCAGGATCAGTAAGCCGTGGGCGGCCGTCGAGATGGTCGCCAGGCATTTTATCCGCTCTGATATAATATCCTGATGCGGTGAAAACTGGTCGTAGGGCAGGGTCTCCAGGTCGGGGAAGCGAAATATCCTGGGTCTGTGATGGCTGAAGAATAATACTTCCTGTTCAACCTGATCGGCGTCGGCCATGTCACTGCAGACGATCACCGACAATCCATCGTAGGAAGCTACCTGCTCAGCCAGCATCAGGCTACGGCTTGCGCCATAGAGTTGGCCCAATTGTAGCGCTCGGCCTGGAGTGGCTGCAGTTATATTCAGAAATGTTTTGGGCATGTAGACCGGAACAGGGCGTTTACCAAGCCGCGATTGTACAGAGTGAATTCGAAAAGAAAAAGTTACTGCTTGTAGAAACACCCGACTAATGAAGTTCGGTCAGCCTTAGGACGCCATGTTATACTCTGTCGATCTACGATCCTTTCGGCAGCTGGATTCACAGCCATTTATGAAAATAGGAACTACTGACGCTATTGACGATGCGTTAGCCGAGGATAAGAAAGCCTCCTTTTGGTCCCGTTACAGGCAGTCGATCCATTTTAAATCTGATTTAAAGGAAGTCTTCTTCCGTCCGCACAAACGCTACGCCACACTCGACGGCGCCCGCGCGATTACCATTTTATTGTTGGTGCTGTTCCACGTCTTGTATGGGGTGGTAAAAATACTGGACGAAAATCTTAGTGCTTTTTTCGAGGCATTTCCTAAATACCTGAACTGGATGTGGCAAACGCAGGGCTCAGACCCCCTCTTTGTGGTCAGTGGTTTATTGGTGAGTTATACCTTGTTTCGGGAGTACGATCGCGCCCAGTCACTCGACATCATGCGATATTTTAAACGCCGGATGCTGCGTATATACCCGCTATTTCTGGTCGGATTGTTAGTATTTCTACCTTCCAACGCACGTTACTGGGATTATTTATTATCTAATCTGGTATTCATTTCCAACTACCTGCCCAACGATAGGCCTATCATCCCTGTCGCCTGGTCTTTGGAGGTGCAGGTACAGTTCTATATATTGCTACCTTTCCTGTGCCTGCTGCTGTACAAGGTTCGCTGGCGCATACCATTGCTGGTGAGTTTGATCGTTGCAACCCTGGCTTACCGCTACTGGGTAGTCGCCAGCAATCCGGTTTACTACGAGACACCCCTTTACCAGGTTCATTACAACCGGGCATTTGCGCGCCTGATGGCCGATAAGCTTTATTACGACTTCGATGTTCGTGCCGGTGGGTTTTTTATGGGGATGCTGGTTGCTTATCTGCATCACTATTACGGCAAGGTAATGACTGATTTTTTTAAACGCCACCCTGTAGTGAATACGCTGCTATTATTCACCGCTTTATACCTGATCGCCTGGTCTTTTAGTTATCCGATGTTTAATCCGGAGGCTGATTTTTACACTAACTTCGATGCCAATGCGAACCTGTGGTACCTGGCGCTAAATCGATATACCTACAGTCTTGGCATGTCTATCCTGCTGATCATGGTGTTGTGTCCGGCAGGGCTGAGTCGCATCGCTAACTGGGTTATGTCCTGGCCGATATGGCACCCCTTTGCCCAGATGATTTACCCGATATACCTTTTCCACTTTCCCTTTATTGTGCTCGGCATGGTTGTTTCATTTGGCACCATCGATGAAGATAGTATTACGTCTGTGAGCATGCCTGAAGTATTTTCGATCTATTTTTTCACGCTGCTTTTCACGATAATTTTCTCGTCACTCGTGCATATATTTATAGAAAGACCTTTTCTGAAATTCAGAGAAGCCTGAATCGTCGATATATGAAGGTGATGCGCGCTCAGATCGGATGGCTAGATCGGGTTTGCGGGGTCGAATGAATTCGACCCTACGCACCCGGGGGAAGGGTCATTTATCTGTGGTTTATTCATCACCCCAGACCAGGTTGCCGCACTGGCTTAACTGATACCCGCCGAGCTGGTAGGCGATATCGCGCCCGAGATCCGATTTCAGACTGGCGATCAGGTTCTGGAATAAATGCCTGAACCAGATACTACGTGGGATAGCGAAATCAAAGGCTTCCCAGCCCAGGCTAATAAAATCGAGACCAAACTCATTGGCGATCGCGCGCGTACCGGAAGCGACGTCAGCTTTTTGCAAAACTATAGATGCCGCCGCTTCGCGTTCCGACAGCGATGTGTCACTGATATTTAACATGTCGTAGTTCATCCCATGCTTGCTCAGCACTTCCATCAGGTAGCGCTGCCCCCCGGAGCCCGCCTGGCGCACCGACCAGCGGAATTTCAGGTCAAATATTTCAGGTATTTCGGGTTTCGTTCCGAGCAGGGAAGAATCGAAAAGAAGCCCCTGTTCGCGCCTGAAAGCACGAATCAATACCCAGTCGTAGTGCCTCGAATACTGCTGTAATAACGATGGGTGACGGCGGGTACTTTCCTGCTCGGGACCCCAGTGGATACAACAGGCATCCACCTTGTTGGTGTTGAGTAAATCGAGCCCCTGACGCGTCGTGGTGGCGGCGTAAGTCAGTAATGCCTTACTGCCTAATGATTCGGTGTATTGAAGCACTACCCGGTAAAGCAGGGGGTCGTCGCTGCCGGCTATTATCAGTCGATCATGCAGCAGTCCATTGTGTGTCGAATCGAGCATCCACTTGTCGATCAATTCCTTGGGAAACATCCATTTACCGGTAACCTTGGTGGCTGGAATGTGCCCTTCGTTGACCAGGGAGTAAACTTTTTTTTCGTTCAAATGCAGGTAGCTGGATACCTGCCTGACGTTCATGAAAACATCGATTTTATTGTCCAGAATCGTACCCATATTCGAAAACCTTTCAGTTGAGGGCGCATTTACCTGTTAAACCAGGCTTGAA
>JBGMRM010000109.1:0-2365 GCA_048061415.1 Gammaproteobacteria bacterium
CCTGCTCACCTCGCGCGACCGTTTACAGCAATCGCGCGACCGGTTTCACCAGCTACAGATGAAGTTGCAGTCGCTCGATTCCGAACATCGCTCCACGCAGGCTAATATCGAACGCATAGCCCGGCAAAATGAGCAATTTGAGCGGCGTATCGAAGCATTGACCGGCGCAATCGAAGGCGCCGAAAAACCGATTCAGTCGATGGAACAGGCGCTTCAGGCCCTGCTGCAGTCGCGCGTCGATAATGAAAAATCGCTTGGCCAGGCGCAGGAAAAAGTGACCGGACTCGATATCGAGCAACGCAAGCTCGAGGTGCAAAGACACGAGGCGCAGCAGGCTCAGGACGAGGCCAGGGATGAACTGGAATCGCAACGCCTGCGCGGCCAGGAGTTCAAGATACGCAGTAACACCATCGAACAGGCCCTGCAAAAAACAGGCTTCGATTTACAGCAACTGATACAGGAACTCGACCCTGAAGCCGAGTCCGAAGAATGGCAAAGACGGCTCGATGCCCTGATCGCGCGTATAGACCGCCTGGGCCCGATTAATCTCGCCGCGATCGAAGAACACCAGGAGCAATCGGAGCGCAAGGCGTATCTGGACGCCCAGCACCAGGACCTGCTGTCGGCGCTGGAAACCCTGGAGACAGCAATTCGAAAAATTGACCGGGAGACCAGGGATAAATTCAAGGAAACCTTTGACCAGGTTAATAGCCGTATCGGTGAGCGCTTTCCGAAATTGTTCGGTGGTGGTGAGGCAAGGCTTGAACTGACCGAGGATAACCTGCTCAGCACCGGGGTGATGGTTATGGCCAAACCACCGGGCAAGCGTATTACCAATCTTCAGCTACTGTCCGGTGGTGAAAAGGCGTTGACTGCGGTCGCGTTAATATTCGCAATATTTGAATTAAATCCTTCTCCATTTTGCATGCTGGACGAAGTCGACGCGCCGCTCGACGACGCCAACGTAGGGCGATTTTGCGCGATGGTGGAGGAAATGTCAGAATACGTGCAATTCATTATGATTTCTCACAACAAAATAACGATCGAACTGGCGCAGAGCCTGAATGGCATAACCATGCACGAACCCGGTGTATCACGACTGGTATCGGTCGATGTGGGTGAGGCGGTAGAGCTGGCAGAGGCGCAGTAATGGCCTGTCTTGCCGTACCAGTCATAACTGGCGGGATAGACCGCTAATGGATGCATCGGCTCTTCGCTGGACGCTTGGCATCATCGGTATCGTATTGCTGGTCGGTATATACCTGTATGGCGTGTACCAGAGCCGCCTGCGCAAACGCGCCGCGATCGAAACCTTCACGCGTGAAGAAATCGACTCGGCATTTATCGAAGACGAGCAACTGCGCGAAGAGCTCGATAATCTAAACCAGATCATGAGCGAATCCGACCAGTTCGAAAGCCTCGAAGGCATCAATATTAATCCCGCGCTCGAAGCCAACCTGTCCGCAACCA
The DNA here is from genome assembly GCA_048061415.1 of Gammaproteobacteria bacterium. Lineage (GTDB taxonomy): Bacteria > Pseudomonadota > Gammaproteobacteria. The sequence continues at coordinate 1,471 of JBGMRM010000109.1, forward strand.
GTTTGCGTACGCCTGATCTGTTCATCGCCGATGTGGTTGCCAGTATCGAAGACGATCGCGTAATCAGTTATCTGCTCAAACACCCCGACCACCGGCTGATTACCGGCGAGGAAATTGTAAACGCGATAAACCATGTCGGACTTTTGATAAATGCCGAGAATTATCTCGAATTTCGCCAGCATGGGGAAGTGCAATTCACCATCGCCAGCCTGTCCGATCCGGGTGATTTTACCGGGGTGGAACAACTCGATTTTAACACGCTCGGTTTTATCTGCTTTATCGACCTGGACGCCACCAGCGACGCGGGAAAATCCTACGAAGTCATGTTAAAAAAAATCGACGAACTGGTCCGGGTATTGAGTGTCAAGGTTTACCAGTCGAGCCAGGACTTGCTGACCATCAGCGACGTCACGCAAGTCAGAAAACGACTGAAGGTTTAGAACTGCTGTCCGATGCCTGTTCCAAAGCAAGTGATTTCCGAAGTCTCGTCGCTTAGGGACGAAATAAACGCGCATAATCATCGCTACTACCTGCTCGATGATCCAGAGATCACCGACCAGGCTTACGACCGGCTTTACCGCCGGCTGCAGCAACTCGAACGGCAATATCCCGAGCTCGTATCGGATGAATCGCCCACGCAACGCGTCGGGTCCGCACCGGCAACGCACTTCGAAACGGTCCGGCATCGAACGCCGATGCTGTCGCTCGACAACGCTTTCGACGAAAGCGAAATGCTCGCCTTCGAGAAGCGCCTGGGTGAAAAACTGGGCCTCGAAAACGAATCCCTGAGCTATGCGGCCGAGCCAAAACTCGATGGCCTCGCGATCAGCCTGATCTACGAGCAGGGCAGGCTGGTTCGCGCCGCCACGCGTGGGGACGGTAAAGCGGGCGAAAA
>JBGMRM010000109.1:2465-6077 GCA_048061415.1 Gammaproteobacteria bacterium
ATCGGCTGGACCGAAGGTTACGATCTACCCAACAGCCAGTACCAGCGTATGCAATGGCTGCGCTCGATCGGTTTTCCGGTGAGCCCCTATATCGAACGCGTCGATGGAGTCGGGGGATGCCTGGATTATTACCGGCGAATCCTGGCGAAGCGCGATTCGCTGGCATTCGATATCGACGGAGTGGTGTTTAAGCTCGACGATACCAGGCAGCAGGAACAGGCGGGTAATGTTGCAAAAGCGCCGCGCTGGGCGGTGGCCTATAAATTTCCGGCGCAGGAAGTGATGACACGCCTGCTCGACGTCGATTTCCAGGTCGGGCGCACCGGGGCGCTGACACCGGTGGCCAGGCTCGAACCTGTTTCCGTGGGCGGGGTTATGGTCAGTAATGCAACCCTGCACAATATGGATGAAATACACCGTAAAGACATTCGTATCGGCGACACGGTCATCGTACGCAGGGCGGGAGACGTCATTCCCGAAGTCGTGTCCCCGGTGGTGGCGGAGCGCAAAGGCGATTTGCCGCTGCCGCAGATGCCGGCACTATGCCCGGTTTGCGGCTCCGATGTCGTGCAACAGGAAGGCCGGGCCGCCTATCGCTGTAGCGGCGGTCTGGTCTGTGCGGCGCAGCGCAAGGAAGCAATCAAGCACTTTGCCTCGCGCAAGGCGATGGATATAGAGGGTCTCGGTGACAGGCTGGTCGAGCAGATGGTCGAGCTCGACATCATCCGCTCCATCGACGATTTGTACCACCTCGAACCTACTCAGCTCGCCGGGCTGGAACGCATGGCCGAAAAATCCGCGAACAATTTGCTGCGGGCGCTCGATGCCAGCAAGTCGACCACGCTCGCGCGCTTTATCTATGCGCTTGGCATACGCGAAGTCGGCGAGGCCACGGCCGAAGCGCTAGCCAGTGCATTCGGAACCATAGACGCGCTTGTGCAGGCCGATATCGAAACATTGCAACAGGTCGACGATGTCGGGCCGGTGGTGGCGGAAAATATCCGGCGATTTTTCGCCCAGCAGAGAAATCGTGATATTGTCGAGGACCTGATCGACGAGGGTATCCACTGGCCGGAAGTCGAAGCGCCCGGCAGCAGGGGCGAGCTGCCATTGGCGGGGCGGACTTACGTCATTACCGGCACGCTCGAAGGCCTCAGCCGTGAGCAGGCTGCAATGCTGTTAAAGGCGAAGGGCGCGAGGGTGAGCAGCAGCGTATCGGCCAAAACCAGCGCGGTGATCGCGGGTGAAAAACCGGGGTCTAAAGTGAGCAGGGCCGAAGCGCTGGGTGTGGAAGTACTCGACCAGGCCGGGTTCGAGTCGCTGGTCGGTTAAAGTGGCAACCCGTAGACTTATTCAGCACCCGGTTAACAATGAAATGTCAGATGGCCTATGAATCAATTCGACACTGATCGAAGTATCAAGAAGTATACCTACGCGGTCTACCTGTTACAGGCGCTTGCGTTTGTCGTATTGTTCACTGCTCTGATCGGGATTATTATCAATTACGTCAAGGACGAGGATGTGCGAGGCACCTGGTTGGAGTCGCATTTTAGCTGGCAAAAAAAGACTTTCTGGTACGGGCTTTTGTGGACCCTGCTCGGGGTGATGACCACGTTTTTAATGGTGGGCTATGCGGTGCTTGGTTTCGTTATGATCTGGCTGATCTATCGTATCGCAAAAGGCTGGATCTATCTGGTCGATGGCAAGGCGCTGTACCAGGATCGATGATACCAACGCATTAAAATATGGGAGCTTGAAGCGAGTGAATGACGATGAACAGTGGCGCGAAAAACTAAGCCCTGAAGAGTACCGGATATGCCGGGAAAAGGGCACCGAGGCGCCATTTTCGGGGGCCTACGACAGCAATAAGCGCGTCGGCGCCTATCGCTGCAAATGCTGCGGTGAAACCCTGTTCCGATCCGATCACAAATACGATTCGGGCTCAGGCTGGCCTTCCTTCGACCGGCCGGTGTCGGAAGACCTGATTCGCTACGATCAGGACGGCTCACTCGGCATGCGCCGCACCGAAGTAATGTGCGATAATTGCGGCTGCCACCTCGGGCACGTGTTCGACGATGGGCCAGGCGAAACCACCGGCGAAAGATACTGTATTAACTCGGTGGCCCTGGTATTTGACCAGGATTGAAAAGGTACCCCTGTTTTGAACGAATCACAATTTAACGACCTCGCCGAACAGGCTTTGCTGGCGATCGAGGAAGCGATCGATGCCTCGGACGTGGACATCGATTACGATAATGCGGGCAATATCCTGACGCTCGAATTCGACAACGGCAGCCAAATCATCATCAACAGGCAGACCCCGTTGAGCCAGATCTGGGTAGCGGCGCGCTCGGGTGGATATCATTTTGACTACGATGAGGAAAACCGGGTCTGGTGCCTGGATGGTGATCCCGAACGTGAACTGATTTCACAACTCAGCCGGTATTGCTCCGAACAGGCCGGGGAACCCGTACAGCTTTAAAAATCCGGCTATGTCAGACAGGCGAGCCCTTCTACTGAGAGCGACAAAATACTTCGCAGGCATTTCGCTGCTCGCCCTGTTGTTCGTATCGCTGGATTTCCTGATCGATTTTAAGCCTGCGAGCATCCAGTCGAGCTACCGCTTTAGCCTGCGCGAGTTACCCGTCGACCGCCCGGTCTGGTTGCGGCAGGATAATTTGGTTATCGTCGTGATACACCGCTCCCCGCGTCTGATCGAAGCCTTAACACAGGCCGATGACCGCTTGCAGGATCCAGATTCGAAATCGAGCCGGCAACCGCAGTACGCCAAAAACCGGTTGCGGTCGCGAAGCGCAGCCTATTTCGTCGCTTACGGCAGGGGTACGGATTTCGAGTGTCCGCTGGAAAGCGGAAATGGCGAAATCCTGCGCGAAACCTGCGGCGGGGCGCAATACGATTTTGCCGGGCGCGCGCTGGCAGGGAAAAACCAGTTTCAAAATTTGGCCATTCCCGATTATACTTTCAACGACAATTTTACCCTGCTGACGATTAACCCCTGGGGGGACCGCTAAACCATGCCATCATTCGATACCGTTTCCGAAGTGGACCACCACGAACTGGGTAATGCCATCGATCAGGCCAACCGCGAAATCGGGACCCGCTACGACTTCAAAGGCTCGGGCGCGGTGATCGAGCAGGCAGGCAATGCCCTGAGCCTGAATGCGGAATCGGAGTTTCAAATCAATCAAATGGCCCCGATTCTGAAGGAAAAAATGTCTAAACGCGGCATCGACGTGAGCTGCCTCGAATTTTCGGACATCGTCGAAATGAATAAAAAAGCACGCCAGCAGGTACTGGTGAGAGAAGGGCTGGATAAGGACCTGGCGCGTAAAATTACCCGGCTGATCAAGGATTCGAAGCTCCGCGTACAGGCCGCTATCCAGGGTGAGCAGGTGCGCGTGAGCGGCAAAAAACGCGACGATCTACAGCAGGTCATGCAATTGCTGCGCGAAGCGAACCTCGGTATCCCTTTACAGTTCAACAATTTCCGCGATTAACCCGAACCTACCCCACCCACCATCCCGGCCCGGACCCGGAAACTATTTCAGCCGTCATTCCGGCCCCCGAGCCGGAATCCATTGTAATGTTAAC
>JBGMRM010000110.1:0-6075 GCA_048061415.1 Gammaproteobacteria bacterium
TATCGGTTATGGCTTCGCTCATTTGTTGGGTGACCTGCTGAATTCTTTCGTTCAGATGCCGTCTATTAGTGAGCAGTGACTGGGTCATGCGGTTAAAGCCTTCCTGAACCGCGCCTATTTCGTTACCTTCTACCGGTTCTATGGTTTCCCCCAAATGACCGGTTTCAACATGCTTTAAGTGATCCACCAGGGTGAATATTGGGCCTGTAATACCACGACTGATAAGGGTGGTCAGTATCAGCGCCAGGATCAGTACGACAATGAAAAAAATGATCGAACTGTTGATGATACGGGCTTTCGCCTGCTCCAGTTGATGACGCGAAATAAGGATGTGTACCCATCCGATTATCTGACTTTGCTCGGCGTCAGTCTGGTCCGGCGTGAAAACATCGGTTAGTTCGATGCTTTGCGACATGATTGGCTGGCGATAGTAGAAATAACTGGCGGTATTTGACTTCTGGTACTGCTCGGAAACCGATTTGGCTATAATCCCACCCTGGGTATCGTATACCGAAGCCATAACGATCGCGTTGGTGTCGACAGTTTGATCCAGCAGGTACTGGATCTGGCTTTGATTGCCCGCAAACACATTTAATTCGGATGCGCCGGCAATTTGTTTGGCGATGATTTGCCCCTTACTCTGCAGTAATTCGTTCGCCTGGTCGATGCTATTACTGATATTAATGTAAGTAAGGAATGCATCGACCAGAAAAACCGGAATCAGCACAATGACTAGAATCTGATACTTGATGCCGAGCCGGTTCATCGAATCACCTCGTTCAGGTAATTGCCGAAATTGGCCTCATCAGGAAGGTCCAGTCCGAGTGCACGGGCCACGCGTGAATTGATCGATATCGAGTAGTAGCGGGCAAACTGTGTTTTTTCTGCATTAACCACAGAGCCCTTGCGGTAACTGGCGATGACTTCGGCGAGGTGTTTGCCAATATCGGCTGGCGATGAATAAATGGAAGCAAGTGCGCCCGCTTGCACATGGGCCGGCGAATAACTGATGACCGGCCTGCGCGCACGGTAGGCGGTCAGCAATATGCCCTTGAGCGTATTGCGGTTGTATATGTCCTGCTCGGGTAGCATGAGTAGTGCATCATTTTGTTGCACCAGTTGTCTGACTGCGCCCAGCAATTTCCTCGTCTTTACGAACTGGTACTGGTTAAGCTGTAACTTGAGGTGCTTTAAGGTACTTCGCTGTTGCCGGTTTAGCTCGATGGGAGCGTGGTTGATAATGCCCACGGATTTCGGTTTGAGCAAATAATGGGTGAAGGCGAGGTAACGCTGCAAAGGCTGGTCCAGTAATACGGTCATACGTTTGTCGCCAGCCAGTTTCAACCGATTATGCTGTTGTTGCGTGAGATAGGCGCTGACGATGAATTTTTCCGGAAGACGCTTCGATAGCATCTTGGAAGCTTTGAAGCCCAGAGCGATAATGAGCCGGCTGCCGGACAATATCTCGGTGCTGGAGGCAACTGACTCTGCATCGATTACCCTGAACGACGCCGCCTCTTCCACCTCACTGATCAGGGTTTCGATGGTCTGGTTGAAATAGCTATTGTTAGCACTTTTGACGATTACGATTAGATGGTCGCCGGCGTGCAATGGCCGCAGGCTACCCACCAGGATCAGCAGGATTACACCTATGACCTTCACCCATCCTGATGTGATGATTCCTTTCATTTCCTTACCCTAAAAACTGCCTGATATTCTCAGCAGGAAGATCTTTTCGACCAGGTTTTCCGAAAAATAATCGTTATAGTCTTCGAGCAGATTTTGACCGATGAGTTCGATACGCGTCTCGCTTCGCTGATCGATTATGTAGGCGTAACGAAGGTCGAGTTTTCTGATCGGTTCAATTATATCACCGTCCAGCCACTGCATCCGATCGACGTAATAATAGGAGGCAGAAAATTTATGGCGCGCCTGCCATCGGTAGTCGGCATTAATGAAAGCAGTTTTATCAGGAATAGAATTATCGAACCTCTGGTCGGTACTATCGGAACCGACAAAGCTGAAGCCACTTTTGATATCGAGCTTCGGCGTCGGGGAAAAATCGAGCGCCAGCTCCAGACCACTAACGCGAGTTTCCCCCTGATTCGCGGTCGTTTCGATTGGGTCGCCTAACACATTCGGGTTACCCGTTGGAACATTGACGATATGATCGCTGATTTTGTAGGTGAACAGTTTAACGTCGCTGGAGATTCCCCGGTCGGTAAATTCGCTGCGTATCCCAATTTCATAGGAAATGATATCTTCGGGCTCGATATCGGGGTTGCCCTGCCAGAGCTGGATGACCCCTAAATTAGTGTCGAATATTGTCAGCCCATCGTATTCGTATAAAATCGGATTTCGTTTGGCTCTTGAAGCGACAAACCGTAGAGCATGGCCGGGATTCAGTTTTCTGATGATCGACAGCCGCGGTGAACTCTCACGTTCGGTCAGGTTGGAATCCTCCAGCGTAGTACCGAAGTCAAACAGCCAGTTCTGGTCGAGTCGCCATTCCAGCGCGGCAAATATACGACCCGTGTCGACATCGTGAAATTCCCGATCATTCAGTAAAAATAACGATTTCACCCGGTCATTACGCAGGCTGCCGCCGTAGACGACGCGTAAACTATCGCCGACTTCCTGCGACTGCACCAACTCCAGGTCGGTGCGTTTGGAAGTGCGTCCGAAATCGATATTTACAATAACACCCCCGGCAGGGTCGCTATCGAATCGATCGACGACCTGCTGCTCGGTATAGGTTAAACGTATGCTCGAAACGCTGCGTCCCACGTTGCGTTCCCACAGAATATTCAGATAAATGTTAGTGGCGTCCGCCTCGCGTTCGAAATTAAGCGGGTTACCCGCAAAACCCCGGCCATGGGTGCTATCGCTGCCACCTAGCTGGAAGGTCCAGGACTGGTTACTGCCGGAGAGATAATCGAGTCTGAAATTGAGCTTGTTTATATCTCTGGAATCGCTGACATCGACGAACCCGTCATCACTCGAAGTGCCGACGCTCAGACGCCAGTCCAGGTCTTCAAAGTGAAAACCCAGCCGCAGGTACGCATCCTTGATATCCGGGTTGGCATTGTCGCTCGCGGTAATCGAGTAGCGCGCGCCGTAATCTTCCGCCGCGTGGCGCGTGATGATATTGATGGTCGCCAGGAAAGCATTCGCACCATAGGTGACCGCATTGGGGCCACGAATGACTTCTATGCGCTCGATATCTTCGAGCAAGAGTGGCAGGTTAGACCAGGGCACACCGCCAAATGAGGGGACAAAAACCGAGCGACCGTCGATCAGAACCTGCATCTTGCGCGGGAACTCCTCCCCCAGCCCCTGATACGTCACTACGGGTTTATCCCCGTTAAAACGACCCACGATAAATCCGGGCACCAGCCGGAACAGGTCAGCGATCTCCCTGGCTCCGGATGCTTCGATCATTTGCCTGTCGATAATGCTGACGCTGGCGGGTGATTCTGCGAGTGGCTTGCTCATGCGCGAAGCAGTCAAAATCAACGGCGCATCCTCGAAAAAATCGGCTTCTACCGTTTCCGGGGATTGAGCAGCCGAAGTCAACCCGGGAATAGACAGGATAAGAGCGCACGTGAAACCAAAAAAACATCGATTAGACACAGACGACTACTCCCTCAGGGCAAAAATTCGCGTAGCATACGATTTAGCGTTACAGTAAAATTAACTGGCTGAGAAAGCTTTCGAAATAAATTCCCAGCCCGAATCATTCAGCGATAAAGTTATGTTTTTAGAAGATTATATAGGAAATACCCCACTCGTCACATTGCAACGCCTGGATGGTTCCGGCGCCAATCGAATATCGCTTAAACTGGAAGGTAATAACCCGGCCGGATCGGTTAAGGACCGGCCAGCCTACAGCATGATCAAACATGCGCAGGATCGCGGCGAAATTTCTCCGGGCGATACCCTGATCGAGGCAACCAGTGGCAATACAGGTATCGCTTTGGCGATGGTTGCCGCCACCAAAGGCTACCGGCTGATATTGATCATGCCCGAAAATATGAGCCTCGAAAGACAGGCGACGATGCGCGCCTACGGTGCCGAATTCGTGCTGGTGAGCAAGGAAGAAGGTATGATAAGAGCGCGTGATCTGGCACTGGAAATGCAGGCACAGGGAAAGGGCAAGGTACTCGACCAGTTCGCCAATGCAGACAACCCGCGGTCTCACGACGAGACCACCGCACCGGAAATATGGCAGCAAACCGAGAAAACACTCACCCATTTCGTTAGCTCTATGGGTACCACGGGGACTATCATGGGGTGTTCGCGTTACTTCAAGAGCGTCGATCCGGCCATACAAATTGTCGGTGTACAACCCGCAGACGGTGCTACCATTCCCGGCATTCGCCGCTGGCCGGAGGAATATCTGCCAAAAATATATGACCCGAAAAAAGTCGACCGGATTATCGATGTAACGCAGGAAGAAGCCGAGGAAACCACCCGCGCACTGGCGAGTGAAGAAGGGATTTTTTGCGGCATTTCTTCCGGTGGCGCGGTGGCTGCCTCGTTGCGCCTGTCGCAGGAGTTAGTGAATGCGCATATCGTCACCATCATTTGCGACCGTGGCGACCGGTATTTGTCCACCGACGTTTTCCCTACCGGGTGATTGAACCCTGTGGCGGGAGAAGCTTTTAAGTTTAATCCTGCCAACTAATTTTCCCAGCCATGAATGTTTTTGTATTTGACGTAGAAACCATACCGGATATCGATGGTTGCCGGCATCTTTACGATCTGCACGGCCTGTCCGATGACGATGTCGCCAGGGCGGTTTTCCATAAGCGTCGGCAGGAGGCCAATACAGAGTTCCTGCGCCATCATTTGCACAGGATTGTCGCGATTTCGGCAGTATTGCGCACCCGCGATCAATTAAAAGTGTGGTCGCTGGGCGACCCTGAATCGAGCGAACAGGAATTGCTGGAGCGTTTCTATAGTGGCATCGAACGTTATACGCCACGTCTGGTTTCGTGGAATGGGGGCGGGTTCGACTTACCGGTGATCCATTACCGCTCGTTGCTCTACCCCATCAACGCGGCGCACTACTGGGAAAGCGGCCAGAACGATACCAGTTTTCGCTACAATAATTACCTGAATCGCTTTCACGACAGGCATACCGATCTGATGGACGTGCTCGCGGCCTACCAGCCGCGCGCCAGTGCCCCGCTCGATGAAATTGCCAGCCTCTGTGGCTTTCCGGGCAAGATGGGCATGAGCGGGTCCAAAGTATGGGATTGTTACCTGCGGGGGGGCATCAGGGAGATTCGGGATTACTGCGAAACCGATGTATTGAACACTTACCTGGTGTATCTCACATACGAACGCAACCGCGGTGTGTTCGATCAGACGCAGTTTCTCGAAGAGTGCAAGCTGGTACGCGATACGCTGCGTGCATCCGGCCAGGCGCACCTGATCGAATTCGAAAAGACCTGGATAGAGCAGTAGTTTCGATGTCGAGCAGGCGTCGCCGCAAAAAACTGCCGGAACCAACGCTAGTTACGATCGAGCGCATGTCGCACGAAGGAAGGGGCATCGCGCATATCAACGGAAAAAACGTGCTGGTATTTGGTGCGCTCAAGGACGAACAGGTTCGCATCCAGATCACCAGAACAAATCGAAACTACGACCAGGCGACCACGCTCGAAGTGGTCAGGCCCTCAGAATCCCGCATTGAGCCAAAGTGCGGTGCGTTCCATGTTTGCGGGGGTTGTAGTCTGCAGCATCTGGACAATGACGACCAGGTAAAATTCAAACAGCAATCTGTGCTGGAGATGATGCAGCACGCCGGGGTAGGGGTAATGCAGTCTATTCCACCGCTACGGTCGAATGCCTGGGGTTATCGCCGAAAGGCGCGGCTAGGTGTCAGGTACGTGCGCAAGAAGGGCAGGGTGCTGGTTGGGTTTCGCGAAAGAAACAAGCGGTTCCTTGCCGACTTGTCACGCTGCGAAGTACTGATACCGGAAGTTGGCGAGCGCTTAGGCGCGCTGGCCGAGTTGATCGAACAACTCGACGCCAGGGAGTCGATACCGCAGATCGAAGTGGCGGCCG
>JBGMRM010000111.1:0-6071 GCA_048061415.1 Gammaproteobacteria bacterium
GACGGCAGGGATGGATTCCGGCTCGGGGGCCGGAATGACTGCTGGGACAGGTTCCAGCTCGGGGGCTGGGGTGACGATGGTGGTTTTTTAAATCGGTTCCAGTGGCGGGGACATCAGGTTGATCAATCGATTCATGTGATCGGCGGCTTCGGTACCGGCATCGGTCAGGTGACCGCCATCTTGCTGCGTTACCAGGCCTTTCTGATGCAGTCGTTGCGCGGCTGCCACCACCTCGGGTTCGGCGGTGTTAGCAATACTGATTCCCTCAGGTGGGGCATTCAAATGCAGGCGCATCAGCAGGTTAAGTTCTTCGATCAATTCGGGGTCCAGGTGCATTTCACTTTCCTCCCTATGACAGATAATTAAGGGCGAGTCATTTCTTCGCTATCTTTTTCAGGCATCAATAGATCGCTGCGTTTGATACCGAGCGCGAGCGCGGTGGTGGTCGCGACGTAAATCGATGAATAGGTCCCCACCAGGACACCGATAATCAGCGCCAGCGCGAACGAGTTAATCACTTCACCACCGAGAAAATACAGCGACAGTAACACTAACAGAGTTGTCAGCGAGGTTATCAAGGTGCGCGAAATGGTTTGATTGATCGAAGTATTGGTTATTTCTACCGAAGTCTTTTTTCGAATTTTGCGGAAATTTTCACGAATACGATCGAATACCACGATAGTATCGTTGAGCGAATAACCGATAACCGCCAGTATGGCGGCAAGTACGCTGAGATCGAAATTCAGTTGGAGCAGTGAAAAAACTCCCAATGTAATTGTTACATCGTGAATCAACGCGGCCACCGCGCCCAGCGAGAAACGGTATTCAAATCTCACCGATACATAAATCAATATCGCAATCAATGCATAAAGCACTGCGAGTCCGCCATCTTCGGTCAATTCCTTACCCACCTGCGGGCCAACAAAATCGACCCTGCGCACATCGATTGAGCCGGTACTCACTTCATTCAACAACCTGATAATTTGTGAGCTGAGCTCGGCCTTGTCCTGATCGGCCTTCGGTACGAGCCGAATCAACACTTCGCTCGCACTACCGAAATGTTGCACGATCGCATCGCCAAAACCGTTACTTTCGAGCACATTGCGGATTGGCTGCAACTCGACAGACTGCGGGTAACCTGCCTCGATGACGCTGCCACCGGTAAAGTCGATACCGAGGTTGAGTTTCAGCGTAACCAGACTGCCCAGGGAGATCAATATCAAGGCTGCCGACAGCACCATTGCCGGCTTGCGTAGCCCCATGAAGTTAAAGTCTAAAAACAATTTCCTGGCCATGGGTCTAATTTCCGGGCTAGATAGCCAGTTTACTGACCGATTTTCGGCCATACATCAGGTTGACTACCGCGCGCGTTCCAAAAATAGCGGTAAACATGGAAGTAACGATACCGATCGACAGGGTGACGGCAAATCCCTGAATGGGGCCGGTGCCAAAGCCAAACAGGATCACCGCTGCGATCAGGGTTGTGATATTGGCATCTGTGATCGTACCAAAGGCCTTTTCGTAACCCGCATAGATCGACGCCTGCGGTGTATTGCCGAGTCGAAGCTCTTCGCGAATGCGTTCAAATATGAGTACATTGGCGTCTACCGCCATACCCACGGTGAGCACAATTCCGGCGATACCCGGGAGCGTCAGGGTAGCCTGCAATAGCGACAAAACTGCCAGCATTAAAACCAGATTTAGCGTCAACGCCAGGTCCGCCACCAGGCCAAACGCCCGGTAATAGATAGCCATGAAAATCAAAACCGCGACAAAACCAATCACTACCGACTTAAATCCCCGGTTGATATTTTCCTGACCCAGGCTTGGGCCGACGGTTCGCTCTTCGACGATCAACATGGGTGCACGCAACGCGCCGGCACGCAATAACAGCGCCAGATCTCTGGCCTCGCGGGTACTATCCAGACCGCTTATTTCGAAGCGCTTGCTGAGCTGATCGCGTATGGTTGCGACATTGATAACCTGCGACTCGGTAGTCCTGAAACGCCGCTTCACGCCATCGACTTCGCGAAATTCGAACTTGTCCTCGATAAACACAACCGCCATCGGTTTACCGATATTATCGCGCGTAATTTTGCTCATGCGATCGGCGCCCTTGGAATTCATCGTAATCGTGACGTTGGGGGTGCCCGAACGCGTGTCTATTCCTGAAGCGGCGCCGACTATCTGGTCACCGGTAACAATCACGCGGCGCTTCAACAGTATCGGGCTGCCATCGCTTCGCTGGTAAAGCCTCGACCCAATGGGCGCCTTACCCGAAGCCTGCGCTGCGCTCCAGTCGGTAAAAGTTCCCTGCACCAGCCGGAATTCAAGGGTTGCGGTGGCGCCGAGGATTTCCTTGGCGCGCACGGTATCCTGCACGCCGGGCAATTGCACCACGACGCGCTCATCTCCCTGGCGTTGAATCACCGGCTCGGCTACACCCAGCTCGTTAACTCGATTCCTCAGGGTCGAGATATTTTGCTCGAGGGCCGTTTTCTTTTCATTATCCAGTACGTCCTGAAGAAAATTGACATCCACATACCAGCTGCGAGCGTCGTTACTTTCGGAAAACAGGTAATCGCGATACTCGTTTTCCAGCTCCAGCTTCGCCGCGTCGCGCGCCTGTGCGTCTCCAAACCTTACTTTAATAGTCTGGTTTTCTACCTGCACGGCCTTGTAGCGAATTTTCTCGCCCCGCATAAAGCTTCGAAACTCATCGGCGGATCGATTCAACGACTTTTCTATCGCGGAATCTATATCGACTTCCATCAAAAAATAGACCCCCCCACGCAAATCGAGCCCCAGAAACATCGGCAATGCATTCAAACGGGTCAACCAGTCGGGGGTCGCGGGTGCGAGGTTTAACGCCACACCGTAGCGTTTATCGATATTTTCGAGCACATCGCCAATTTGGGTAGCGGCTTTAAGTTGCTCTTCCTCGGAATCGAACCGGACTAGAATATAGCCGGATTCCAGTTCGATCGAGCGATAGTTCACACCCTCGCTATCGAGCAAATTTCTGATGTAACTTAGCTCACTTTCGTTGACCAGGTTAACCCGGTGCGATATCTGAACAGCCGGATCCTCGCCGTAAAGATTCGGCGCTGCATAAAGGGCTCCAGTCAAAATGACCAGAACGAGTAGAATGTACTTCCACAGCGGGTAATGATTAACCATTTGGCCCTACAGACTCTTGATGGTGCCTTTGGGTAGCATGGTGCTAACCGCGTGTGTTTGTACCTTTATTTCGACATTTTCGGCGATCTGGCAAGTCAGGAAATTCTCACCAACATTGGTAACTTTGGCCAGCAATCCGCCATTGGTTATGATTTCATCACCCTTTTTCAGCGCGGCAACCATGGTTTTGTGCTGTTTGGCCTTTTTCTGCTGCGGGCGAATCAGCAAGAAATAAAACACGATAAATAAAACAATCAGTGGCAGGAACGTAATAAGGGGATTGCTTTGCTCGGCTCCGGCGGTTTGAGCCATGGCATCGCTAATAAAAAAACTCATGCTTGCTTACCTTTGGTTTAGTAATGGTAGTTCAGAGGAGAATTAATCGCCTCCCCTGAGGCGGCGCGTATTATGGCACCAGGCTCGAGTTCTCACAAGAGTAGCGCTATCAATCAACCTGGTAATTGCGATAAAAATCCTGGCTAAATTGCTCGTATCGACCGGCTTCTATGGCATCGCGAATCTGGTGCATCAAATCCTGAAAATAAAACAGGTTATGTATCGTATTTAAACGAGCACCGAGTATCTCCCCGCACTTGTCCAGGTGTCGCAGATAAGCCCGGGAGTAGTGTTGACAGGTATAACAACTGCAAAGTTCATCGACCGGACGCGTATCCTGTGCGTATCGGCTGTTGCGAATTCTGATAATACCTCGATGCGTGTAGAGAAAACCGGTACGCGCATTACGGGTCGGTATCACGCAATCGAACATGTCGATGCCACGTCGAACCCCCTCGATCAAATCTTCCGGCTTGCCAACCCCCATTAAATAGCGTGGTTTATCATGCGGTAATAGCGGTAAACAGGTTTCCAGGACGGCATTGCGCTCTGCAGCCGGTTCCCCTACCGCGAGCCCGCCAATCGCATAGCCATCAAACTCGGTCGCGGTTAATCCCGCGATCGATTCGCGCCGCAACTCGGGATAAATACCCCCCTGCACTATGCCGAACAGCGCGTTGGGATTATCGCCATGAGCACGCTTGCTGCGCGTTGCCCAGCGCAGCGATAATTCCATCGAATCGCGCACCTGTTCTTCACTCGCTGCATAAGGGGTACATTCATCGAAAATCATCACGATATCGGATCCCAGGTCTCGCTGTACCTGCATCGATACTTCCGGACTGAGGAATACCCTGGCGCCATCGACGGGGGAGTTAAAGTGTACACCCTGCTCATCTATTTGACTCATCTTCGCGAGGCTGAAAACCTGGAATCCACCGGAGTCGGTCAGTATCGGGCCGTGCCAGTTCATCAGTGCATGCAAATCGCCGTGCTTTTTAATGATATCGGTACCCGGACGCAGCATCAGGTGAAAGGTGTTACCCAATATAATTTGGGCGCCGATGGCAACCAGTTCTTCGGGTGTCATGGCTTTGACGGTGCCGTAAGTGCCAACCGGCATAAATGCCGGTGTTTCGACCCTTCCGCGGTTAAATTCGAGACGACCGCGGCGAGCGCCGCGATCCTGGTGCATTAATTGAAATTGCATCGAGTAATGAAAGCCTGGAAATAACCTGCATTCTAATCGGCATATTGCTTGAAGGGAACGAAGTTATTCAGAGCATCCTGCCCCCACCCTTTGGGCCAGCGGGACTGTTTAAATTCGCTCCAGACGAACCTGCCAGGAATATTCTGGCGCGGTTATTGCCTATCTTATTTGGTTACTTATCGCTTTATTTAACCAGTTAACTGATTTCGTGAATCTGGCTGTTCAAATTTATTCTGAGAATTTAATTTAAGGAGACCATGGTGGAGTTAAATAGTCAAAATAGTCCCGTCGATGAATTGCTGAGCGATACTGGGACCCATCAGCTGGAGGGCAATTTTCAGGATGCGATTGAATGCTACCAGACAGCCCTGAAAGTCGAGCCAATGAATGCAGACATATACGACGCACTGGGTTTGACCCTGTTGCGTCTGGGAGAAAACAGGGCCGCCAAAGATTTATTCCTGACTTCGACCACGTTAAATTCTAATTCGTCATCTTCATTCAGAAATTTGGGTTTGGCCCATTACTCGCTGGATGAAAAGCAGCCTGCCATCGAGGCCCTTAAGCAATCGATAAAATTTAACCCTTCCAATGTCGACGCCCTGCTCAACATAGGGCAAATTTACAGTTATTTAGAAGATTACGATAAAGCGAAGAAGTATTTTCTAAAAGCGCAGGCAGCAGATAAAAGCAATCCAGAGCCCTTATCGGAGTTATCGGAGGTCAATATCAAACTGGCCGACTACCGGGCCGCGGTGGAAAATGCGAAAGCAGCGTTAAGTCTGAGGCCCAATAGCATCAAGCCGCTGCGTAGCCTGGCAAACGCCTACCGCCTTCAGGCCAACTATCAGCTTTCGGTTAAAAACGGCATTAAGCTGGTCAATTTAAACCCCAGCGAAAGTCAAAATTATGTCGAGCTGGTAAAAGCGCTACTCGCCCAGGGTGGCAATGATGTCGGATTGAAGCATGCACACAAAGCAATTGAGCTTAACCCCGAAAATCCCGAAGCCTATTCCTGTATGTCGCTGGTGCTTTCACGAACGGGCGAATGGCACGAGGCACTCGAGCATATGGACAGGGCGATAGCGCTTAACCCCGATAACGAGGATTATATCGGCCAGAAGGCTGGCGTGTTGCACCGATTGGGCAGAAATAAAGAAGCCTATGACCTGGCGCTGCCGCTTGTCAGCAATCGCAGTTCGTTCAGGGCCAATAGCCTGGAGGTCCTGTCCCGTATCGCAAGCGACTATGGCAAGGAGGCAGAAATCGCCCTGTTACTCGAAAGCGTACTGACCAACAAGGCATTAGCCCGCGCGGTGCGCTCTCAACTCTCGTTTAGCACCGG
>JBGMRM010000112.1:0-6047 GCA_048061415.1 Gammaproteobacteria bacterium
AATGTGGTGCCGGCGATGGGTTTCACCGGTGGTCGGCTCAACCGACAGGGTAGCGCTGCTGAGTGCATCGTGAGATCGTCTCATACCCCGTTTCGACGGGGTCTTCCGGCTTTTTTGCACAGCCATTTATATTCTCCAAATTCAATCAGTGTTTAATTTTCAGTTTTTTAAGAACCGAAAACGGGTTTTCTTTCACGGCAAGCTCGGGTAGCACATTATGTGCGCGCCAAAACTCGTTACATGACTTATCACCATGCGTTGCCACCAGTGGCAAACCAAGAATCAATTCCTCCTCTACCACTTCAAAAATGTCTATAAATCCATTGTCGCTATATATTGTATCCAGACTTGACTCGTGAGCCAGTTCGTCAGGCGCGTCGATGAGCAGTTTAAACTCGATCTTCATTGGTAATTCCATGCCCTTGAGACAACGTTGGCATTCTAACTTCAGGCTGGTTTCCAGGTGACCTGTCAAAATCGGGCAGTCATAGTCGCTGGCGCCGAATTCAAATTGAACCACAATTTTTGCCTGCTCGCTTTCGAGCTTTCGGGTCAGTCTAACTAAAGCGCTGGATTCAATTACACCCTGAATACAGCTGCCTCGGGATACTTCCTTTTGTATCTGATAGCGTCGCTGTAGTTTGTCCTGCATGGAGGCGCGATTTTACATGGATAGCAGCAAACTTGTCTATTGATATTAGCCCTTCCCTATGGATTTCATGGTATTCCGAAATGTTTGTAATATACTGCTAATGATTTGATTGAGGCTCGAAACCGGGATTCCGTCACTGCTCGGATTCTAACCAGACCTTAGCCCGATACGAGGGATATTATTGTCCACAAAACTAATACTCGCCAGTAGTTCACCCAACCGAAAGGCCTTGCTCGAGCGCCTTCACCTGGACTTTGAATGCCATGCACCCGATATAGACGAAACGCGACACGACGACGAGTCAGCGAGCGAATACGTGCGTCGTCTGGCCAAACACAAGGCCCTGGCTATCAGCGATAAGCATAACGATGCCGTGATCATCGGCTCGGATCAATGTGCATTACTGGATGAGCAAATCCTGGGGAAGCCCGGCGACTATGAAAATGCGCTGAAACAGTTAAAAGCGGCCCAGGGTAAAACCGTTGTGTTTCATACCGGGGTATGTGTAATGCATGCCGCCGACGATTTTATAGAGGTCGATGATATTGAATACTCAGTCGAATTTCGTCACCTGAGCGATCAGCAACTGTCACACTATTTACAGCGGGAGCAGCCCTACCAATGTGCGGGTAGCATTAAGTCGGAAGGATACGCAGCCTGCTTATTTAGCAAAATGCACGGAGACGACCCAACTGCTTTAGTAGGTTTACCGTTAATCCGCTTAATCGCCATGCTGGAAAATGCGGGTGTGGCAATCGTATAGGTATGGAAACCAGGAATTCCGACCAGGACTTAAGCATATGGCGCCCTCACCCTGAGGGTAGCGAGAATATGAGGAATTCCCGCTTATTGAATGCCGAGGATATCCGCTCCAGATCGAGCCTGTATCTGGTCGAAAAAGACGACACCCAGACGCTTGATAAGTCGATTTAAAAACTCATCCCTGGGTGTAAAATTGACGATCGATTCTTCTTTAACCACGTCTCTGGCCACACTCATGGTCGTCCCATAGGCATCGACCAGGCCAAGTTCCAGCGCCTTCTCACCGGTCCAGATTAAACCGCTGAAGATATCGTCCTGCTCTACCAGGCGGTCACCGCGCCCCTGCTTGACGGCGTCGATAAAATTTTTATGAACCTCGTTTAGCATTTGTTGTAGGTGAGCCCTTTGCTTTTTATCCTCCGGCAAAAACGGATCGAGAAGTCCCTTGTTTTCACCTGCGACCAGCAGTCGCCGCTCGACACCGAGTTTATTCATCAGTTCTACAAATCCAAAGCTGTCCATGCGTACGCCGATCGACCCTACCAGGCTGGACTGATTGACATAGATATCGTCTGTGGCCGCGGCGACATAATAGCCTCCGGATGCGGCAATATCCGCTACCACGGAATAGATAGGTATAGCTTCATACTTGCTTCTCAGGCGCCTGATTTCATCATAGATATAGGCTGCCTGAACCGGGGAACCGCCCGGCGAATTTATTTCCAGGATAACCGCGACGGTATCTTCATTAGCAAACGCCGATTGAAGCCCTTTGATCATATTGTCTGCACCCGCTTTTTCTCCACTGGCTATAATGCCCTGCATCTGAATCAATGCAGTATGCTTTCCATCCTTGCCATCGCCGCCACCGACTAAATCGCGCCCGGCATTGCCCGATAGCATAACCATCAATACCGTCAAATAGAGGAAAAATAATGCCAAAAAGAAAATTCGCCAGCGTCGCGCCCGGCGTCGTTCAGTCAGGGCTGCAAAGGCTAAATCTCGCACCATTGTTTCATAGTCAAACCCGGAGTCGACACTTCGTGTGCGCGGGTGATCTGCCGGGGGGGTTGAATTCGCGGATTGATTTTTCGAGCTAAACATATGGTTTCCTGTTGACTAAATTCTGGATTTCATCGATACCGTGGATTAAATAGCTGGGCTGGTATTGGCCAGGATGCGATTCGTCGAGCATCCTTTAGGCAACTACGACCGAGTTCATACCGGTATTTAATGCTATCTCTATAGCATAGCTGCTATCTCCCCGCATAACCGATTTTTCGACGTTGAAATTCAATTCGGCCAATATTGCCTGCAGCATCAAAGACGCGTGTTTTGAGTGGGTTTTATGCGCACACCATCCCGCTCAAATATGATCGGGTCACAAGATTTAGGCGTCGGACCCGATCAACCCTTTAAACCCAGGCGGGAGTTTCGCATCGATAGTCATTGCCTGACAAAATTCCGAATCAGGCAGTTCGAGCCTCGTAGCGTGGAGCATCAGGCCTTCGACGCCCCTGCCCTTCATCATCCTGTTAAAGCGCGTGTCTCCATACTTTCTGTCCCCGGCTATCTCGTGACCTTCGATTTGACAGTGAGCACGAATTTGATGGGTACGGCCGGTCACAAGCCGGATTGTTAACAGGCTATAGGCATCCCCCGTTTTAATATCTAATATTCGAGTGAGCGCTTTTTGACCCTGCGGGTCAGCGTAAACGCGCCTTTCCCCATTGGGCATAGTCTTGCGGATTAAAGCGTGTGAAATTTCACGCTTCGATTCAAGCCATAGACCCCTTACCACTGCCAGGTAAACCTTAACGATAGAATTATTCTGGATGCATTTTTGCATCGCCAGCAGGGATTGCCTGTGTTTGGCCAGCAGCAGGCAACCGCTGGTATCCCGGTCGAGTCGATGGACTAATTCAATTTCGCAATCGGGACGGATACACCGCATAATATCGATAACTCCGAAACTGACACCCGAACCCGAATGCACGGCTAACCCGGCAGGTTTATCGATCACCATGATATGCGGGTTTTCAAACAGTACTGAGTTCTCGATGTCTGTCAGAAGACCGGGAGGGATAAAAACCTCAGCTTCGTATTGCCGGTCGACAAAGAGTGGCGGAATTCTGACCCTGTCGCCTGCCTGCACCTTGTAATCGGGCCTGGTGCGTTTTTTGTTTACCCGGACTTCGCCTTTACGGATGATCCGGTAAACCCAGGTTTTCGGAACATGCTTTAGTGTTTTGAATAACAGGTTATCCAGTCTCTGACCGACCTGGGCCTGGGTTATTTCAATATAATTAACGCCGGTTTTTTTCGAGGTATTTGTATTCAAATGATGGCAGCACCAGCAAAGTATGGTATATTCCTACGGGTAGCATTGTACTGTTTAATTAACAGGCAAAACACTACCAAAACGTATTTTTATAGAGAACAACTGAGTTAAACCATTGTTTTCTAATAAGATTAGTCCTCTAAGCCACTAAACATAGCGGTTTAGCCCAGGACGACTTTCAATGACTCAGGCTCATGTACAGTCTATTTTATAGCTATTTTCTGATCAAAAACATTGCACTGATAAACGGTCCAGAAAGATCGTTTCGACTCTGTTCCATGCAAGTGTTAAAACCTTCAAAAATGATATCAGAACAGCCAAAGACACCAGGTACCAGGCCATTACTTCAAGGCAGAATCACGCATGAAACGTATTTTAATCAACGCCACACAGGTGGAAGAACTTCGGGTGGCCATGGTCAATGGCCAGCGCCTCTACGATCTCGACATCGAAGTCCCCTCGCGGGAGCAGAAAAAATCCAACATCTATAAAGGGAAAATAACCCGCATAGAACCCAGTCTGGAAGCTGCATTCGTTAACTACGGAGCAGAACGCCACGGCTTTTTGCCGTTCAAGGAAATTTCCAGTGAATATTACATTTCCGGCGCAAAAGCTGAAAGCGGCAAGCTAAGCATCAAGGATGCGATCAAAGTCGATCAGGAAATCATCGTCCAGATTGAAAAAGAAGAGCGCGGCAACAAAGGCGCCGCGCTGACCAGTTATATCAGCCTCGCGGGTCGATTCCTGGTCGCGATGCCACAAAATCCACGTGCTGGTGGCGTTTCCCGTCGCATAGAAGGGGAAGACCGCGACCAGTTAAAGCAGGTATTGTCCGAACTCAATATGCCTGAAGGCATGGGCGTCATCGTACGCACCGCCGGCGTGGGTCGCTCCACCGAAGAAATGCAATGGGATCTGGACTATTTGAACCAGGTTTGGCTGGCGATAAAAAAGGCGGCTGACGGTAAAGCGGCGCCCTTCCTGATTTACCAGGAATCGGATATCGTGGTACGCGCGCTGCGCGATCATTATAGATCCGATATCGGTGAAATTTTGATCGATTCGCAGACGGCATACGATCAGGCCCATGATTTCATGTCCATGGTCATGCCGAATACGCTGAGCAAGCTAAAAAAGTTCGACGACAAGCTACCGCTGTTCAACCGTTTTCAAATCGAAACCCAGATCGAATCCGCCTATTCCCGCGAAGTCACGCTGCCCTCGGGTGGTGCAATCGTGATCGATCATACCGAAGCGCTGATTTCGATCGATGTCAATTCAGCGCGAGCCACGCGCGGCAGCGATATCGAAGAAACCGCTAAAATGACCAATCTGGAAGCCGCGGACGAAATCGCCCGGCAACTCCGAATTCGCGATCTCGGTGGCCTGATCGTGATCGATTTTATCGATATGATGCAAAATAAGAATCAGCGTGAAGTCGAAAGCAGGTTACGTAATGCTGTATACGACGACCGGGCCAGGGTTCAAATCGGGCGCATATCCCGATTTGGATTGCTTGAAATGTCTCGTCAGCGCCTGCGCCCTTCGCTCGGCGAATCGAGCCAGATTGTCTGTCCGCGCTGCAGTGGTCAGGGCACCATACGCGATATCGAACCCCTGTCGCTGGCAGTATTGCGCCTACTCGAAGAGGAATCACTGAAAGACAACACTGGTAAAATACTCGCCAGGATTCCAGTCGAGTGCGCCACCTATTTACTCAACGAAAAACGCGACAAGATCGAAGGCATCGAACAACGGCGCAATGTTCATCTGGTCGTTATACCAGACCCAAAATTAGAAACACCCCATTTTGAAATAGAAAGGGTCAAGGATAACGATACCCACCGGCACGAATCGAATTATAAAAAGTCCTATGAATTAACCACCGAGGAAGATCCTGTCGACCTGGTAGAGCTTTCGAGTAGCCAGACCACCTCACGCGAGACTGCAGCAGTGCAACGGGTCGACCCCCCGGCGCCAAAGCCCGCTGCGGTTGCAAATAATCAGCCTGGCAGCAAACCAGGAATTCTTAAGCGACTATCAGAGGTCCTGTTTGGTGAGGGTGATAAACAGCAGGAGCAACCGGCCACGCCGGCAAGTCGCAACGCCGAAAATAGAAATAGACCGCGACGCGGCAAATATCGAGGAAATCAAAACCGTAATCGTAGCAATGCTTCTGCTAAGAATGCCTCAGACACAGCCAGGGGTTCGAAGCCCAGGCCGAAGGCGAAAACTGGCGATAACGAGCAAAGCACGGGCAACAAGGCTGAAAAATCTGAAACCCGGCAATCG
>JBGMRM010000113.1:0-6006 GCA_048061415.1 Gammaproteobacteria bacterium
GGTTTCAGTGGGGAAAGAACCCTGGTCCTTCAATAAAATGGCGGCCGACCTCGGTATGAGCCCTTCAGAAATACATGCTGCCTCAAAACGTGCGCTTGCTGCCGGGTTAGCCGATAAGGAAGGCAGTAATATCTGGCCGAACAGGCGCAATCTGGAAGAGTTTTTATTGCATGGCATCCAGTATGCCTTTATCCCCGAACGGGGTGCATTAAGCCTCGGTATGCCGACTGCATATGCTGCTGCACCATTGGATGCCTACTTCGCGGGAGTAAACGAACCACCACCGGTATGGCCCGACCCAGCAGGTGAAGTTCGGGGCGAATCTTATTCACCTTTATATCAATCAGCGCCAGTCGCTGCGAAGAAAGACCCGAAGCTCTATCAATTATTAGTGCTCGTGGATGCCGTTCGAGGGGGGCGTGGGAAGGAACGTGATATCGCAAAGCAGGAATTGAAAAGGCGTTTGGGTGCTGCTAGCGATCAGAAGGAAGAGGCGCCGATGAGCAGTCAGGACAGGCTCGTGGTTGGAGGCGAGATCGTGATTTCGCGTGCGGCTTTGCAGGAACTGGCGCAGCGACATCATATCCATCGTCTCGTGTTGTTCGGTTCCGCAGCGCGGGGCGAGCTCCAGGCGGATAGCGACATCGATCTGCTGGTTGAATTCGAAAACGGAGAAGCGCCCTAGCTGGGTGGCATGGTGGAAGTCCAGGAAGACTTCGTCGCGCTGTTCGGCGGTCGTATGGTGGATGTCGTTACCCCTTCTATCTTGAATAATCCTTATCGCAGGCGCGCGATCGAAAAGAATATGGAAGAGCTTTATGCAGCCTGAGGAACGGGATCCAGCTTATCTGTGGGATATGCTGCAGGCGGCCAGGGAAGTGGATGAAATGTTAGAAGATCGCGATATGACGGCGTTCCTCGCCGATCGTGTCCTGTTGCGGGCTATCGAGCGTGGTGTCGAGATTATCGGTGCAGCTGCGCGCCGGGTATCGGCGGCGTATACGGTGGCCCATCCGGAAATACCCTGGCGCAAGGTCATAGGGCAGCGCAACGTCCTGGCGCATGAGTATGGTCAGATCGATCATGCGCAGCTTTACAAAACCGCTGTGGAAGACATCCCCGCATTGATTACACAACTCCAGGCGCTATTACCTCCACTCGAAGAAGATGAATGACGATCCCGATTAGAATGCGAATAAAGCCTGGCAACATGAGTGCAGTATGAAGTTGGGATGACCGTGGTAATATGGTTTTCGCCAGTTCATCCTCAGAGATATCCAGAAATTAAGTGAAAGTATATTTTTCGCACGGCATGGAAAGTGGTCCCTGGGGCACCAAGATTAAAAGACTGGCGGCGATAGCCGCAGAGCTGGGATGCGGGGTCGAGAGTATCGACTATACGGATACCATGGACCCGGACCTGCGGGTAGAACGCCTGCTGGCGGTGCTCGACACAGAACCGGGCAGTTTTGTTCTGGTAGGCTCGAGCATGGGTGGCTACGTGTCATTGGTGGCGTCCGAATCGGTCGATGCCAAAGGGGTATTCCTGATGGCGCCCGCGCTTTATATTTCAGGTTTTAATAGGCAGCAATATCGCTCCAGATCAGGCCATATCGAAATCGTGCACGGCTGGTCTGACGATATCGTTCCGGCGGAGAATTCGATACGATATGCAAAAGATGCCGACTGCACGCTGCATTTGATAAGCGCGGATCATTCCCTGAAAGGCTCGATTGAAGTGGTAGGCCGCCTTTTTGAGCAGTTTCTTGGTAAGGCAATGGGCGTATGAGGATTTCCGGTCGTTACGGCTCATCCCACTCCGTCATTCCGGACCACGATCCGATTCGTCGGACCGCGGAATCCATCGTGAACGAATCAGGGCAGGTGCCGTAGGCTCCGATTTTAATAGGCAAGGGTTGTTCCCGATACGTCGGACCGAAACAACCCTATTGCATTTCCACCGTCCCTGGCGGCCATACAGGATCAAGTCCGTAATGACGGGGAAGTTTAATTAGTGAGAATTCGACTATGTATGAAAAAAGCTGTGAGCATTTAACCGAAGGTGAAGCGCCCGAGGCCCAGTCCGAAGGTTGCAAGGCCTGCCTTAAAATTGGCCAGGAACCGGTGGAATTACGTATCTGCCGAACCTGTGGCCAGGTGGGCTGTTGCGACAGTACGCCGGGGCAACATGCGACCGCGCATTTTCATCAAACCGGGCATGCCACCATGCAATCGTTCGAGCCCGGAGACGATTGGGGCTGGTGTTACGAACACAAAATGGGTATAGGTCCCTTCCCCCCGGCCCGTTAAACGGTGTTTACTGAATATCCTGGAGCTTCATTTGAATAGGCAAGGGTTGTTCCCGACAACCCTATTGCATTTCCACCGTCCATGGCGGTCATGCCGGGTCAAGTCCGGAATGACGGGGAAAATCGTTTCATTCCACGCTCCTGACCGGTAAAATTATTCGGGTTTTTAATCGAGAGAGCCGGAATGGCGACTAAGAAGCCAGTAACAGATAAATACACCGGGGAAGACGCTCAATATGAAGCTTTATAACGCCTGGTATTGCCCATTTGCGCAGCGCGCCTGGATGGCGCTGGTGTATAAGGATATCAAATTTGATTTGATCGAAATCGATCCCTACGATTTGACCGAGTCGTGGCTCGAAATCTCACGTGGTGCGGGGTTGGTGCCGGTCGTGGTTCAGGCCAATGGCGACGGTACCGATGCCACCATAATCGAGTCTAACCGCATCCTGGAATACCTGGAGGACTACTACCCCGGGACCACACCGATTTTCGCCGAGAGTCCCAATCAGCGCGCCGAGCAAAAATTCTGGATGGACCACATCAGCAATAAAATCACACCCCATATCTACCAATTGTTAAAAACGCAGGATGCGGGCGAGCAGCGGGATGAGTCGCGTGAGCAGATGCTCGAAGGTTTGGCCGCTTTTGCCGGGGCGATGAGCAGCGAAGGTCCGTACTTCTGCGGCGAACGCCTCAGTGCGGTAGACATCGCGATGCTTCCGTTTTCTTACCGCATCGATGTTCTGTTGGGTTATTACCAAAAATACGCTCTGCCCAGGGAGGGAGAAATGTGGCAACGCTACCACCAGTGGTACGAAGCGATGCTGGCCCTCCCGGCATTCAGGGCCACCGCTTTTGATCTGGCCGGCTACGAAGATCGGCTAATTAAGCACTACCTGACCTATACCCTAGGCGAAGGGCAGACCGACGTTGCCGAGGTATAGGGTAATTGCGGTCAATGATCACAGTAGCAAATCGTCTTCAATTGGATGATAGACGCTGGCTGCATCAATCAGTGAACCGGCGGTGAGTGCCGGCACACCATAGACTTCAGCGCTGACCGCACAATCCTTTTTGATTTTGTCCAGCAGCATATCGAAGTCCCCATCGCCGGATAGCAATACAACGGTATCGACGTATTTTGTGGCCTCTAGCACATCGATAGTAATGCCCACGTCCCAATCACCTTTGGCCGAGCCGTCACTGCGCTGGATATAAGGTTTGAGTTTTATCGTAAAGCCGATTGCTTTGAGGGCATTCTGGAACTGAAGCTGCCTTTCATCGTTACGTTGGATCGCATAAGCATTGGCCATGACTATCTCGCCCTCGGCGCTTATGCGCTGCCACAGTTTTCGATAATTGAATTGCCGGCCATAGGCCTGGCGGGTAGTGTAATAGATATTTTGTACGTCTACGAAAATGGCTATTTTACTCACTTTTTTCTTACCGCAAGCATACCCCCACTGACTATCAACAGGATGCCGATAATGGTAACAGGGTCGGGCACTTCGCCAAACAACAGGACTCCCCAAACTACTGCAAAGGCTACGTAGGAAAAATCGAAAGTAGCGATAATTGAGGATGGACCAGACTGGTAGGCTATCGCTGTACCCACACTACCTACGATAGTGGCGATCGCGAGGATGGCCATGATGCGCCATTCGTCGACCCACATTGGGACCCATGCGCCGAGCAGGAAGGGGTTGGCCGCCATGGTTGACAGTGTTGGCTGCCAGATTTGGGTGATCAATATCGCGAGTGCGCCAACGGCGACAAATGCCAGATTTAACCAGAGTGAAAGGACTATCGGGTTTTCGAACTGGCATTTTGTGCGCGTCATGATCATGACCAATGCGTAACAAATGGCCGAGACGATGGGGAGCAAAGCGTAAGCGCTGAAATCATCTGCCTGTGGCTGGAGTATTAACAGCACTCCGACGAAGCCGAGCAATACTGCGATCCATCCTTTCCCCCCAACCCGGTCGCCAATTAAAAGTGCGGCAAACAGGGTGATGAACAGCGGCAAAGTGTAAAGTGAGGCTGCCGCAATCGAGAATGGAACATGGGGCAGGGCGAGGTAATAGGCCACCCACATGAATACCAGTATCAAACTTCTTAGAGCGGTCCAGCCAAACCGTTTGGGCATGATCGGGATGGCGCAGGTTCGGATGCGAATAAAATAAATCAGGAAGGGTGTCGCGATAGCGGATCGCATCACGAATATTTGCCACAGAGGGAATGCAGCACTTTCCTGTTTGATCAGAGCATCGCCCAGGGATAGTGCAAATACCCCTGTCACAATAGCAGGGACAGCCAGTCTTAGATTGTCGTTATTGGACAGGGTATTCTCGTTCAACGGGCCTTCCGGTTATTGTGCGTGGAGGGAAGCATAAAACAGGTTGGTTTAAAGTCCAGATATGAATGTTGAATCGGCACCTATAATCCACGTTCCGGCTCGGAGGCCGGAATGACAAAGAGATAAGCCCCTTCAATACTCTGTATTAATAGTTTCTCCGTGACCGGTATTGGGTTGTCAATCTACGGGCGCATCGATAAGATGCAACTCCCATTCATATCACCACAATCAACCCGACGAGGTTCGCTATGAAAGTTTGTGTGCTCGGAGCAGCCGGTGGAATCGGCCAGCCGCTTTCGCTGTTATTGAAATTGCAGCTACCCGCAGGTAGCGATTTATCGCTTTACGATGTGGCGCCGTTTACACCGGGCGTGGCGGTGGATTTGAGCCATATCCCGACCGATGTAGCGGTGAGCGGTTTTGTTGGCGACGATGTCGAAGCCGCGATGGCCGACGCCGATATCGTGGTGATTCCTGCCGGTGTCCCGCGTAAACCCGGCATGACGCGTGACGATTTGTTCAATATGAATGCTGGCATCGTAAAGACGTTGATCAGTGCAGGCGCCAAAGCCTGCCCCAAAGCCTGCTTCGCGATCGTCACCAACCCGGTCAATTCGACCGTGCCGATCGCCGCCGAAATATTGAAAGCGGCTGGGGTTTACGACAAACGCAAACTGTTTGGCGTGACCACGCTCGACGTGATCCGCTCCAACACCTTCGTCGCCGGACTGAAAGGCAAGAGTTGCGACGATGTCAATGTCAATGTCATCGGCGGCCATAGTGGAGTGACCATTCTACCGCTGTTATCGAGCATCGCGGGCGTGGAACTGAGCCAGGACGAAATCGAAAAGCTGACGCCGCGCATTCAGGAGGCGGGCACCGAAGTGGTCGAAGCCAAGGCCGGCGCCGGTTCGGCAACCCTGTCGATGGCCCAGGCAGCGGCGCGTTTTACCCTGTCGCTGGTCGCGGCCCTGAACGGTGATTCGGTCGTCGAATGTTGCTACGTGCAAACCGGTGAAGATACCAGCAGTTTCCATGCGCAGCCGGTGAAGCTCGGCAAAGACGGCGTCGAGTCGATTCCTGCGCTTCCAGCCCTAAGCGATTACGAGCAAAGGCTTCTAGACGAAATGCGCGAAACCCTCGAAGGTAATATCAGCAAAGGCCTCGAGTTCGTCAGGGCATAGGGTCTGGCTCCGGCGGCCGAATCAATGGGGTCAGTATCGATTGATATTTAAAAATAGAGCGCCCTTCGTCTTCATTGGAAAAATATCAATCGATACTGACCCCATTGATTCGCCTCGTAAGCCATTCCGAATGGAACTATAATTTAGCCCGGCC
>JBGMRM010000114.1:0-1267 GCA_048061415.1 Gammaproteobacteria bacterium
GTGCCGTTGCCAAAAAGGTCGTCGATCTGAATACCGGGAATTCCACGTAATAATTCACTGGTGGTGCTAGCCCCACTGATTTCGATGTCTTTCCGGTTTATCACGTAGACCGTAGCGCTGGATTTATTTTCAGTCTGATCGGTTCGAGTGGGTGTAATTATGATAGGCCCGAGCGCTGCGTGACCGATAAGCGGGAGCACAATCAGGCTAAAGATGATTAAGAGCTTAGATAGACGCGTTTTCATGTGGATCTCCAATAGCGAAAGAGACACACACAGTTGGAGAGAATGTTGCACACCGCTACAGCCTGTGAGAATTACCGCCCGTAATTCTGGTCTTGTTCATACACTCTCAGGCCGGTCTCCGGACTTGGAAGCGCAGGCTTCTTTACCGTTGCGGGGGCAGTACTCGATTTTCACGAGTTTCCCGATTATCGTGTTGCCACGCACCTGAAAACTGTCGGCAATATATCGATAATGGCAGTCTGAAGTCCAGTAGTTTTTTATCACCCTACTCGTTCGATCATGCCTATAATCTTCTCTATCCATTGGATACGTCAGATTTTATACTGTAGCGATCCAGTGCCTGGCTCTAGATCAACAGGGATAAGCAATGCCGGGCGCCGGTTTGATACCACTAGTAAATTTTTTGTATGACTGTAATCGCCACCAGAATGAGTGTTAATTTCGTGCCCGAATCCCGCGGTAGCTGCGTCTGTGTTTAGCTTCAAATCAAGAGCCTGGCAGCTAGGGCTGACCGGGAGCCTGCTAATTTTTACCTACCTCGTTAGTTTGACGCAGGGTGTGTCGGCACTGGAATATGATTTGTTCTCCTACATAGTGGGGCTGCTCCCCTCGCATCGGGAACTAGTAACGGTGGCGTCGGTCAGGGTAGCACCCCAGTGGTCGGTATTGCTGGTCTACTTTTTGATACTGGCGGTTTACGTGCGCAAATATACCCGCGCCAGGACGACCGCGCTGTCATTCCTGGCTGTTAGCATCATCCTGTTTGTATTGTTGATGCTCGAAGTATTGCTCGCAATTTTCAGCCAGGTTTTCCTGCCGGTTGTGCTGCCGGGGTTAGTCATGATCCTGGTGTCTTCTATTTACTGGGTTATCGATCTGTACCAGCGTCTCGCGTCCAGTATCCTGATGGGCCGGGCGCCTGTGTCACCGCAGGATATCCGTAAACGAATCGATAAAGGGGAGTTAAAATCCGCATTAATCATGCTCAAGCAGTGTGCCTACAGCGACGAATTGCTCGAAGT
>JBGMRM010000114.1:1367-5997 GCA_048061415.1 Gammaproteobacteria bacterium
CTGAAAGTGATGTCATCGAAGCTGGAGGCAAATATCGAACGGCACCGCATCGAGCACTGGCTCAGGGAGGCGGAGATCGTATCGCAGTTCGAACACAGGAATATTGCCAGGATCCATGACGCGGCTGTATACCGGAATACCGCCTATATTGCGATGGACTATATCCCTGGGTACCCAATGTCCCTGCGCCTGCGTAAGCGCGAGTACATCACCGTCGGTGAATGCCTGCGAATTTCAAAATCAGTGCTGAATGCACTCGCGGTAGCGCACAGTCGTGGCGTGGTTCACGGTGATATTAAACCGGCCAATATCATGTACAACGAGAGGGAGGATATCTACATTGTGACCGATTTTGGCGCCGCCTATACCGAAAAGAAAAGCAGGCTAAGCGACAATATTATTATCGGAACCCCGTCGTACATGTCTCCTGAGCAGCTACAGGGCAAAAAGCTCGATGGTCGTTCGGACCTGTTTTCACTCGCTGTGACGCTTTACCACCTGTTATCGGGCCATCAACCTTTTACCGGCGCCAGTTTGCATTTTTTGAAACAAAGTATTATCAGCAGTGAACCCGATCTAAGCCATCTCAGTCTACCTGATAGCCTGAAGCAAATAATCCTCAAGGCCTTACAGAAAAAAACCTATATGCGGTTTGCCGACGCGCAGCAAATGTTAACTGCCGTAGAGCACTGTGTATCCCAGCTAACGGAAAAAACGCGCCAGAATAAAAACGGGGCCGAGCGTCCCGACTATAATCAGGAAGCCTGACCCGCATCCATTTCATACCATATGCGAGCTAGCCCGCGATCCCTGCTTTTTTCGTTCCCGCCAGGCGATCAACATACCGCCCGCGACGATCAGGTAAACCCCGGGGAGGAGCTTGTCAAAAGGCGTCTCGTCAAAAAATATCCAGCCCAGGGCAAACGAGAAGGGGATACCAAAAAACTCGAAGGGAGAAAGGCTGCCTGGACGTGTCAGCCGGTAAGCGGTGATCAGGCACAGCACCGCGAACCCACCCACTGTCCCCAGCGCGATCAACCAGAACCAGTCATAAGCGGATTCGACCGCTATATATCTACCGGTGAATAGCAAAATAATACCAGAGCCTATCAGCGCACCGACCGAGGCATATAGAATGATCGTCGCGGTCGGTATCGCATCGTCGAGCAGGCGTACGCTAACGACCGACAGCGAATAACCAAACGATGCACCGATTGGCAACAGGGCATAAGGCGTAAACACCTCTGATCCTGGGCGCATGATCAGCAGCACGCCGAGAAACCCGGCCACGACCGCCACCCAGCGCCAGACTCCGACTCGATGTTTGAGCATAATGATCGACAGCAGGGTAATAAACACCGGGCCGATGAAGGTGAGCGTGGTAGCGGTCGCCAGCTCCATTTTGACCAGTGACAGGTAAAAACTGAACTGGGCAGCGGCGACGTAGAATCCACGCAGCAGGGCAAAACGCCATTGCCTGATCATTAGTTGCCGCCCGTTATCATGCCATTCCCGCGAAAGCGCCAGCACCGCCAGGGTGGGAATCAGTCCGAATATATTACGAAAGGTTGCGAGTTGCTCCACCGGGAAACGATCACCCATGTACTTGACGATCGCTCCTTGCACATCGAACAGGAAAATGGCCAACAGGATGAAGAAAATGGCTTTTGCGAAATTGGCCCGGGAATCAGACAACGCCGGGGTCGGGTCTAGATATTGCGTTAAACTGAAGGAGTCTGGACATGGACAGGAGCTTAGCAAAAGCTGAGTCTAAAAAGTAGACCTGCCTCCGACCATTTCCGTCTGTAGACGTTAATCGTCAAACGTCATACAATACGCCCTCAAGAAGATGCTGCTCCCGCAGTGTAAACTCTTAAAATTTAAGATGGGAAGAACCAGCGGTTCCTCCCATTTTCGTATGCGCGCATTTTTTTGAAGCAGGAGGTTGTGTGCCAAAACCAGCAATACTGGCCTTGCAAGATGGAACCTTATTCGAGGGCAGGTCAATCGGAGCCGAGGGGCTATCGTCTGGCGAGGTGGTATTTAATACCTCGATGACCGGGTACCAGGAAATCCTCACCGACCCTTCCTACTGCCAGCAACTGATTACACTCACCTATCCGCATATTGGTAATACCGGCGTCAATAGCGAAGACGAGGAAGCACAGCTTATCCACGCCGGCGGCCTCATTATTCGCGATTTACCCATACGGGCGAGTAACTGGCGCAGTGAGCAGAATCTGCAGGATTATCTGGAATCCCGGCAGGTCGTCGCCATCGCCGACATCGATACGCGCAAATTAACCCGCCTGCTGCGCGACAGGGGCGCTCAAAACGGCGCCATTATGGCGGGTGATAATATTTCGTCGAAGCAGGCTCTGGCCGCGGCGCAGGCTTTTGGTGGGCTCGCCGGCACCGATCTCGCAAAGGTGGTGACAACCGATAAGTCCTACCAGTGGTCGCAGTCAACCTGGTCCCTGGCCCAGGGCTACCAGCAACAGGCGGTGGGTCAATACCACGTGGTGGCCTACGATTACGGCATCAAGAAAAATATTTTATGCATGCTGGTCGAACGTGGCGCAAAAGTGACGGTAGTGCCGGCACAGACATCGGCTGAAACGGTGCTGAAAATGAATCCCGATGGGGTATTTCTATCGAATGGTCCGGGTGACCCGGAACCCTGCGATTATGCCATTGCCGCCATCGACCAGCTCGTGCAAAGCGGTATCCCGGTTTTCGGTATTTGTCTTGGCCATCAATTGCTGGCTTTGGCCAGTGGCGCCCGAACCCTGAAAATGAAGTTTGGTCACCATGGTGCGAATCATCCGGTGCAAAACCTGGATAGCGGGGAAGTCATGATAACCAGTCAAAACCATGGATTTGCAGTCGATGAAGCGACGCTACCGGACAACTTGCGCGCGACGCATCGCTCCCTGTTCGATGGCAGCCTGCAGGCGGTACACCGCACCGATAAACCCGCTTTCAGTTTTCAGGGCCATCCGGAAGCGAGCCCCGGGCCTCACGATGTCGCGTCGATGTTCGACCATTTTTTCGAATTAATCGAAGTTCATGCCGCCAACCAGTCAGATTGCCCGGGAGCCGCCTGATGCCGCGCAGAAGCGACATAGAGTCCGTGTTGATTATCGGCGCCGGTCCAATCGTGATCGGCCAGGCCTGCGAGTTCGACTACTCCGGCACGCAGGCCTGCAGGGCATTAAAGGACGAAGGTTTCCGGGTCATCCTGATTAATTCTAATCCCGCGACCATCATGACCGACCCCGGCAGTGCCGATTCGGTTTATATCGAACCAATCCACTGGAAGGTGGTTGAAAAAATTATCGAAAAAGAGCGCCCCGATGCATTGTTGCCGACCATGGGAGGGCAAACGGCGCTCAACTGCGCGCTCGATCTCGACCGTGAAGGCGTACTGGAAAAATACGGGGTAGAAATGATCGGCGCGAGCCGCGAAGCGATCGATATGGCTGAAGACCGTGAACAATTCAGGGAAGCCATGGCCGAGATAGGGTTGAGTACCCCGAGGGCATTTATCGCGCACAGTCTTGAGGAAGCCTGGCAGGGCCAGTCTCAGATCGGGTTTCCGGTTATCATCCGCCCGTCGTTTACCATGGGTGGCAGCGGCGGTGGTATCGCCTATAACCGCGAGGAATTCGAAGACATCATCAGGCGCGGGCTGGAGCTGTCGCCGACCAGCGAAGTACTGATTGAGACATCGGTGCTGGGCTGGAAAGAATTTGAAATGGAGGTGGTGCGCGACAGGAAGGACAACTGTATCATCATTTGCTCGATTGAAAACCTGGATCCGATGGGCGTTCACACCGGCGACTCGATTACCGTCGCGCCGGCGCAAACCCTGA
The DNA here is from genome assembly GCA_048061415.1 of Gammaproteobacteria bacterium. GTDB lineage: Bacteria > Pseudomonadota > Gammaproteobacteria. The sequence continues at coordinate 5,243 of JBGMRM010000114.1, forward strand.
CCGACAAGGAATACCAGATCATGCGTAATGCCTCGCTCGCGGTATTGCGTAAAATCGGTGTCGAAACCGGCGGTTCCAATGTGCAGTTTGCGGTCAATCCGGAAAATGGTGAAATGATCATCATCGAAATGAATCCCCGGGTTTCGCGCTCCTCCGCACTGGCGTCCAAGGCCACCGGTTTTCCGATTGCCAAGGTGGCGGCGAAACTGGCGGTGGGCTATACCCTGGATGAATTGAAAAACGATATCACCGGTGGGGTGACGCCGGCCTCGTTCGAACCGACCATCGATTACGTGGTCACCAAGGTGCCGAGATTTACCTTCGAAAAATTTCCACAGGCCGACAACAGGCTCTCGACCCAGATGAAGTCGGTGGGTGAAGTCATGGCCATAGGGCGAAGTTTCCAGGAGTCTTTCCAGAAAGCCCTGCGCGGGCTGGAAACGGGTGTCGATGGGCTCGATGAAATAGTCGATCAGAATCTGGGTAGCGACGAACTCGAAGACCTCTACCGCACGGAACTCAAGTTACCGGGCGCGAAGCGTATCTGGTATGTCGCAGACGCTTTCCGGTCTGGCTATAGCCTGGAAAAGATATACCAGTATACCGCGATCGACCCCTGGTTCCTGGCGCAGATCGAAGATTTGCTTCACACCGAATCGGGGCTGGCGGGCGCCAAAGCCACGGCGCTTGGCGCAGAGGAATTTCGTGGCTTAAAACGCAGGGGATTTTCCGACCGGCGTCTGGCTAAACTGCTC
>JBGMRM010000115.1:0-5971 GCA_048061415.1 Gammaproteobacteria bacterium
TCGAATCCGAAGACCACGTCATCCTGCTTTTGACCGATAAGAAAAAAATCGCCGCGGTCGAACGATTGTTCCAGGTTGGGTTTACCTATTTTTGACGCGCTATGCAGTTTTTGGTGATACAGCGCGTACTCGGGTTGCTGCTAATAATTTTTAGCAGCAGTCTTTTGCCGCCGTATTTTATTGGCCTTTACTACCAGGATGGCGCGACCGAGCCATTTATCCAGGCATTCGCAATTATCCTGCTTGGCGGTTTCCTGCTTTTTTTACCGGTCAGGAATCACAAAAAGGAATTACGCCTACGCGATGGGTTTATGGTGGTGGTACTGTTCTGGGCGGTACTGGGAATAGTCGGCGGCTTGCCGATTTATCTATCCGGCATTTACGATATTTCGGTCACCGATGCGGTTTTTGAGTCGATGTCGGGGCTCACCACCACCGGAGCAACGGTGATAGTAGGCCTCGACGCGTTGCCACATTCAATACTGTTTTACCGGCAGGAATTACAGTGGCTTGGCGGCATGGGAATCATCGTTCTGGCAGTGGCGGTGTTACCGATGCTCGGCATTGGCGGGATGCAGCTTTTTCGAGCCGAAACACCCGGACCGGTAAAAGACACCAAGCTGACACCACGTATAACCGAAACCGCAAAGTCACTGTGGTACATCTACATGGGGCTGACAGTCAGTAGTGCACTGGCTTATTGGATAGCCGGTATGTCGGTATTCGATGCGGTTTCGCATGCTTTTTCGACGGTTGCCATTGGGGGGTTTTCCACCCACGATGCGAGCATCGGCTATTTCGACAGTACTGCGATCGAATTGATCGCCGTGGTGTTTATGCTTCTGTCCGGGGCCAATTTCGCTATCCACTTTATCGCGTTTCGCCGCAGGTCGCTGAAACCTTATCAACGCGACGCGGAATTCAGGACTTATATCCTGGTATTGCTGGTAGTCAGTATTGTCACCATCGGATATTTGCAATTGACCAAGACATTCGAATCGACGACAGAGTCTATTGTCGAGGGTTTGTTTCAAGTGGTATCGATTGGCACCACGACTGGATTCACCACTGCGGAATACTATACCTGGCCGGGTTTTCTACCCGTGTTACTGTTGTATGTGAGTTTTATCGGAGGCTGCTCGGGTTCCACCGGTGGCGGTATTAAGGTGATTCGAATCCTGCTGCTGGTAAAACAGGGTGCGCGCGAACTTAAGCGCCTGATCCACCCCAGCGCCCAGATTGTCGTGAAGATAGGCAAGAAACCCGTACCAGATAACGTAATCGAAGCGGTATGGGGATTTTTTGCCGCCTACTTCACCATTTCGGCTTTGATGATTTTGTTGTTGATGGCCTCCGGACTCGATCAGGAGACGGCTTTTTCGGCGGTCGCAGCCAGTATTAATAATCTGGGGCCTGGCCTTGGCGCCGTGAGCCAGAATTTCGCCTCGATCAACGATTTTGCCAAGTGGGTACTAAGCTTCGCGATGTTACTCGGCAGGCTCGAGATATTTACCCTGCTGGTCCTGTTCACCCCTGGGTTCTGGAAGAAATAACAGGCCGCTATCGTGGAATAGCGCTTTTTAGATATGATCAAAAAAAAGCCCTGGTCAATCCATGACCGGGGCTACAGCATTGTGCTGAAGGAGAGTTTAACTAATCCCTGTTCGTGCATCCTTGCACCGTCGTCCCTGAATGAGCGTCCTTGCGCCATCGTCCCTGATTGAGCATCCTTGCACCATCGTCCCTGAATGAGCATCCTTGCACCGTCGTCCCTGATTGAGCATCCTTGCACCATCGTCCCTGAATATGCATCCTTGTGCCATCGTCCCTGAATGTGCATCCTTGCACGTCCGGTGCTGTCCCTGCTTGGCGACTCATCCTTGAGACGTGTTAGTATATTGCCACGCCCGATTGGAATAAGATATCGCGACCAGGCTGAAACAGTGTCAGTCGTATAAGCATAATAACGTAGGAAATTTCCTACTTTCTGTCGATAAGCAGGAGCTAGTACTAATTCAATAATGTTATTTCCAGCCATACATCCGGGAAAAACCTGGCGGTTTGCAGTCTCGGAGCTGCATACCCTTTATCTCGAGGAAAGTGGCGATCCAGATGGCGTACCTGTGGTGTTCCTGCACGGCGGGCCTGGCGGTAGCTGTGAGCCCGGGCATCGACGATTCTTCGACCCGCAGAAGTATCGCATTATCATGTTCGATCAGCGAGGCTGCGGAAAGTCAAAGCCGCACGCATGCCTGGAACAAAACACGACCTGGGACCTGGTCGCAGACCTGGAAAAAATCCGCGAATTTTTGAAAATCAGCAAGTGGGTCGTATTTGGCGGATCCTGGGGCTCGACGCTAGCGCTCGCCTACGCGCAAACACACCCAGAAAACGTTATGGCCCTGGTTTTACGGGGCATTTTTCTCACCCGTGAGGAGGATATTCGCTGGTTTTACCAGGGAGGCGCAGCCCGATTTTTCCCCGAAGCCTGGGAACACTTTCTCGAACCCATTCCCAAAGCCGAACAGGGCGATATGATTAACGCTTATTACAGGCGGCTGACCAGCGAAAATGAAATTGTCCGCATGGGGGCCGCCAAAGCCTGGTCGATCTGGGAGGGAACCACCGCAACGTTACTCCCGGACAAGAGCGTTGTTGATTATTTTAGCGACCCACACATAGCGCTCAGTATTGCGCGCATCGAATGTCATTACTTTGTCAATCATAGTTTTTTTAGTCCCAACCAGTTGCTCGAAAATGCCCCTAAACTAAAAGATATTCCCGGATTCATCGTACATGGCCGCTACGATATGATTTGTCCGATTGACCAGGCCATAGCTCTCAATCAGCAGTGGGGCGCCAGCCAGCTAAAAATAATTAACAATGCCGGGCATGCCATCTCGGAAACTGGTATCAGCAATGCCCTGGTGGATTGTTGCAATCGGATACTTGAAATTTTGTCGTGATCACGCTGCTTCAGCGCGTTAGTGAAGCGACGGTTATTATTGAGGGCCATTGTGTTGCAAGCATCGACAGGGGATTACTGGTACTGGTAGGGGTACAGGCCGGCGATAGCGTAGCAATAGCACAGAAATTTGTTTCACGCCTGCTCAATTACCGCGTGTTTCCCGATTCGGAGGCCAGGATGAACCTGTCGCTGGTTGACGTCCAGGGAGGCCTGTTACTGGTGCCACAATTTACCCTGGCTGCTACCACCAGTAAAGGACGCAGACCCAGCTTCACTACTGCAGCGCCGCCCGCGCAGGGTGAGGCTATTTTTCAGGCCATGGTAGCAGCTGCGAAAAGCAGTTACCCGGTAGTTAAATCAGGCCAGTTCGGGGCCGATATGCAGGTGCGGCTAACGAACGATGGTCCGGTTACCTTTATTCTCGATTGATTGACTGAAAATTTCCCTCTCCAAACCGCGTCGCTAGCCAGGTAATGCGGCCGTAATTCGTCTAAAAGGTCGAATTCCAGTCCGATGTCGATTATTATCGGGTTCCTCTTCAGCTTGGCTCGAATAACGCTATCCATGCCCGACCGCATCGCCACAGTGAGCAGAGATACCCAGGAAACGCAAATCGCGGTTTCCGTCAATCTGGACGGTACAGGCAAGGCCAGTTTCGATACCGGAATCTCGTTTCTCGAGCACATGCTCGACCAGGTCGCCCGGCACGGGTTGATCGATCTGGAAATCAGGGCCAACGGCGACCGGCACATTGACGATCATCACACGGTCGAAGATATCGGCATAACCCTCGGTCAGGCTATTGCCCAGGCGCTTGGTGATAAAAAAGGTATCCTGCGCTACGGCCATGCCTATGTGCCGCTGGACGAGGCGCTGTCACGCGTGGTGATCGATTTTTCGGGTCGCCCCGGAATCGAGTACCGGGTTGACTATCCCCGCGCGCGTATCGGCCAGTTCGACGTAGACCTGCTGCATGAATTTTTCCAGGGGTTCGTGAACCACGCGCAGGCAACCCTTCATATCGACAATCTGTCAGGCAGGAATTCGCACCATATTGCGGAAACCATATTTAAGGCCTTCGGGCGTGCGCTACGGGGTGCCGTATCCAGGGATGAAAGAATGGCGGGTGTGGTTCCCTCGACCAAGGGCTCGCTGTAAATGATGCAACAAATTGCCGTCATCGATTATGGGATGGGCAATCTCAGGTCTGTAGTCAATGCGTTGGAGCATGTTGCAGGTAAAAAACAAAATGTGGTATTAACCTCAGACCCGGATCAGGTTATGCTCGCACAGCGGGTGGTGTTTCCGGGGCAGGGTGCGGCCGGGGACTGTATGCGCGCGATAGACCAGTGTGAGTTGCGCGAAACGATTTGCGACGCAGCCGCTAACAAGCCATTTCTCGGAATTTGTATGGGTATGCAGGTCCTGATCGAACATAGCGAAGAAAATCAGGGTACCGACTGCCTCGGTATTTACCCGGGGCGGGTACGATATTTTGGCGACCATCATCATGACGAAGATGGGGAAAAACTCAAGGTCCCACACATGGGCTGGAACCAGCTTCGCCAGACAGGCATGCATCCACTCTGGGAGGCGATCGATGACGATACCCGGTTTTATTTCGTGCATAGTTACTACCTCGAAGCCGGCGACCGGAGCCTCGTGATCGGTGAATGCGACTATGGGTTTTCATTTGCCTGTGCTATTGCCCGCGACAATGTATTTGCGCTGCAATGTCATCCTGAAAAAAGCGCCGAGGCCGGGCTTCAACTGCTGTCCAATTTTATCGGCTGGGACGGTCAGGCATGATCCTGATTCCCGCAATTGATTTGAAACAGGGCCATTGCGTACGACTGCGCCAGGGGTGCATGGACGACAGTACTGTATTTTCCGATGATCCGGTTTCGATGGCGGGAAAATGGGTATCGCAGGGTTGCAAACGGCTGCATCTGGTCGATCTGGATGGCGCCTTCGAAGGTGAGCCCGTCAATGCCGACGTGATCGAGGAAATCACCGCCGCTTATCCGGGCCTGCCGATTCAAATCGGTGGTGGTATACGTACCGTCGAAACGGTCGAAGCTTATCTTGCGGCAGGTGTCAGCTACGTCATTATTGGTACCCAGGCGGTCAAAAAACCCGAATTTGTCACCGAACTGTGCGCCGAATTTCCAGGCAATGTGATCATCGGTATCGATGCGAGGGATGGAAAGGTCGCCGTGCAGGGCTGGGCCGAAGACTCCGAGCATGGGGCAGAAGCCCTGGCGCGGCGCTTCGAAGACCAGGGTGTATCGGCGATCGTATACACCGATATAGGCCGTGACGGTATGATGCAGGGATTAAATGTCGAAGCCACGAAAGCACTCGCGAAAGCGGTGGATATACCGGTGATTGCCTCGGGCGGGGTAACCGACATAGAAGACATAAAAAAGCTTAACCAGGTTAAGGATTCAGGTATCGAGGGAGTCATCATTGGCCGCGCGCTGTATGAACGAACGATTAGCCTGGTGGAGACCCAGCAATATTTAGATAAACACTGAGCGTTGTCAGACCGCCATGCCACTCGCGAAACGAATTATTCCCTGCCTCGATGTCGACAATGGCCGTGTTGTCAAGGGGGTGAAATTTGTCGAAATTCGCGATGCCGGCGACCCGGTCGAAAATGCCCGGCGCTATAATCTCGAAGGCGCCGACGAGCTGACCTTTCTCGACATTACCGCGAGCTCGGATAATCGGGAAACCATGGTACACCTAGTCGAGGCGGTGGCCAGGGAAGTGTTTATCCCGTTAACCGTCGGCGGCGGTATCAGGGAAGTTTCCGACATACGCCGCCTGTTAAACGCCGGTGCGGATAAGGTGAGCATCAATACCGCCGCAGTGTTCAATCCTGAATTCGTACAGCAGGCATCGCGTAAATTTGGATCGCAGTGTATCGTGGTAGCAGTCGACGCGAAAAAAGTCGGCGAAGGCGACGATCCAGCGTGTTGGGAAATTTTTACCCATGGT